>CALKDV010000475.1 GCA_938084085.1 uncultured Nannocystaceae bacterium | reverse complement strand
GGCTACGACCGCGAACCCCTTCCCGTGTTCACCAGCGCGCGCCGCCTCCACGGCTGCGTTCAACGCGAGCAAGTTGGTCTGGAAGGCGATCTCATCGATCACCTTGATGATTCGTGAGACGTTCTGACTGGCCTCGTTAATGCCGCCCATGGCGTCCACCATGTCCTTCATCTGCTCGTCACCGCTGCGAGCCCCATCGCGGGCGGTCTGGGCGAGCGAGCGGGCGCTCTCGGCGTTCTCGGAGTTCTTGCGGGTCTGCTCTGTCATCGAAGACATCTGACCGCTGATCTCATCGAGGGTGGCGGCCTGCTCATTCGAGCCGCGGGCGAGGTTGTTGGCGGACTCGGAGATCTGGATGGCAGAGTCGGCGACTTGGTCGGCGGCGACCCTCACGTTCCAGAGGGTGTCGTTGAGGATGGTGAGGGTCTCGTTGAAGGTCTCTTGAAGCTCCGCGAAGTCGCCCCTGAACTCGCCGTCAAGCTCGTAGCTGAGGTCGCCGTCTGCCATGCGTTTGAGGGTCTCCATGAAGGCGGAGTTACCAGCGACGAAGGTGTCGACCATGCCGTTGATGCCGTCACAAAGTCCGCGGTAGTCGCCCGGGAACAACTCTGCGTTCGCGCGCTCACTAAACTCGCTCCCCTTCGCCAGCCCCATGAGACGATCGACCTCGGAGGTCAGCTGTTTAATCACGCTCATCGTGGTGTTGATGCTGTCGGCCATGGTCCGAACATCGCCCGCGTACTGGTTCTCAATGAGCCGTGAGAAGTCACCGACGGCGACCCGTTGCATGGCGTCAGTTGCTTCGCGCACCGGCGAGATCAGGTTGTCGATGAGCTCGTTAACTCCTTCGATCAGCTCGGCGTAGGCACCCTCAAATTCCTCTTTGCTCGCGCGCACACCGAAGTCACCGGCCTTCGCGCCTTCCACGAGGTGGGCGATGGCGCCCACGAGGGAGGAGAGCACACTCTTGACCTGCTCAATGCTGGCGATGATTTGCCCGAGCTCGCCGCCGGGGCGGATTTTGAGCGCACGGGAGAGGTCTCCGCGGGACGCGTGCGCGAGCCAGTCGCCCACCTCGCGGAAGGTCAGCACCACCACGTCGACCATCGCGTTGACATGGGTGGCGCTGGTCTCCTGGGCGGGCTCGAGCCCCTCGGTCGACATGCGCTCCGAGAGGTGTCCCTCTCGGAGGGCCGCGGCGACGCGCTGGAGTTCGGCGTCGAAGGCCTCAAGTTTTGAGGCCTTGCTCAATGCGAGCTCATGGACAGCGAATACGCGCCGATTGATGGCGTCGACGAGCTCAACCATGGCGGGGGCCCCCGGTGGGGTCACGAGGGCCTGTGGCTCACCGATGGACGTCTCCACGTCGCCACAGACCTCCTGGACGAGCTCTTTGATCTCGCTCTTCGTGATGCCGCGGGTGGGGAGCAAGGAGAGGATCCCCCCGCCGTCGGCGGTCGCCCGCACGTGCACTGTGAATCGCTGGTCTGTCGCGTCTCCGACGGGCACCAGCTCTTGAACCCGCACCTTGTCCCCAGCAATGAGCTGACGGACGATGTCCGGCTTGCGTCGGCCAGCAATGGTGGCCCAGGCTTTTTTACCAACCATCGAATCGCCGGTGACTCCGAGCACGTCCGATGCCTCCGCGTTAACCGCGGTCACCTCGCCTTTGGCAGAGAACGCAACGGCGGGGCAGGGGAAAGTATCCACGAGTTGTTGGCCAGGCTGGGGCGAAGATTCGGTCATGTTTGGGCTTTCATCTCAAATGAGAGCGCGTCGCGGAGACGTCGCGGCGCGGACTCAAGGGTTTCCAAGAGGTCATCGGTCTGTAGAGACGGGACTTTACGCAGATCTCTTGCCCCGAATCGGGCTTCGTCCCAAGCGCGGGGTGCGATGCAGGACACGCGTGCAGTGGGACTACCCGCGACATCGCTGTCCCATGTCGGGCGTACATGTTGCGGGTGGGGGGCCGCTACTAGCGGCAGATACCGATTCACTTGAAGTCGATCGTCCACGTCACAGTGGTTTCTGCGATGTATTCCGCGCGGCGCAGCGGTCGGGCCCGAACCTGAGGGAAGTTGTAATTGGGACAGTTGCGCCAAATAGCGCTGCAAAGTGTCCCATCCCGGAGAGATCGGGTGGAGAGGTGGACCCACACCTTCGAATTCGGCCAGGCAACCACACGGCGAGGTGCTTGGAGACGATCTGTCTCCTCCCACAGGGCACCTTTGATCGCGAAACTCGCGCAGGGGTGCCGCCGCGATCGCCCGCCGTGTCCGCCGACCACCACCCGCGCGGTGTTTCAAAATGAGTAAAGGCCCAGCGAAAACGCTGAGCCTTTGTGGGTGCGACCATCAGGACTTGAACCTGAGACCTCCTCGGTGTGAACGAGGCGCTCTACCAACTGAGCTATGGTCGCGAGTGGGGGCGGGTTGTACCGATGTTTTGCCGAAGGTGCAAGGCGGACCGTTCAATCAGCGTCTACACGGTGGATCCGGGCAAAATTGGGGGGAATGTGCGGGTGCGATGGGGCCGCGTGCGGCCTGGTATTGGAGCGCGGCCAAAGCCCGCTGCGGTGGAGGGACCTTATTGAGAGGGGCAGTGCCGATGCTCCACGAGATGGGGCTATACTCGTCCCACCCGCACCCGCACCGCAGGGAGGAATGCTCCATGACACGTACGACGATTTCTACGGACGATGCGCCCGCCGCGATTGGACCCTACAGCCAAGCGGTGATGGTGACCGGCAACAGGACGCTGTTCACCTCTGGTCAAATTCCCCTCGATGCGTCGACCGGGCAAATGGTCGGCGGTGACGACGTGACCGCGCAGGCGGTCAAAGTCATGGATAATCTTGGCGCGGTTCTTCGCGCGGCGGAAATGGATTTTGAGCACGTCGTGAAGGCGACGATCTTCCTCCTCGATCTTGAAGACTTCGCCGCCGTGAACGAAGTCTACGCCGCGCGCTTCGCCGGCGCACCGCCGGCGCGAGCGTGTGTTCAAGTCGCGCGGCTGCCCAAGGACGCCAGGGTCGAGATCGACTGCATCGCGGTCGCGAACGGGTGATCCATGGAGACAGGAACGACGCGTTGAGCGCGGAAGGTCCCGCGCTTCGAACCCGGGTCGCCCTCTATCTCGCGGTCGTCTTGACGGTTGCGTTGGCGTTCACCTCGATCTTTTTGGGGAGCGAAGGACCAAGGCTGCGCGTGGCGGCCGACGACGTCACGAGGCCGGTGGGAGGTGCGCTCGATGAGACCTCGCGAGGCGAGGTGCGCAGGCTGGTCGGGCGGGTATTCCTCGAACGCGTCCCGCCGAACGCGCGCGAGGCCGGGGACCCCGACGAGGGCACCGGAGGTGCGATCGAGACCGCACAGACAGGGGGAGCGGAGCAAGCCGACGAAGGCGACCTCGACGAAGACGACCTGCCCATGACGCCAGCGACGAGCTGCGCGGTCTCGGTGTGGAGGAGCGGTGAGAAGCTCGGTGATGGGGTCTGTGACGAGGGCGGACGGTTCACGTTGCGGCTGCCGCCGTCGATGTCGGGTGAGGATGCCGTGACGAGCGTGGAGGTGCTCGTGCCGCGCTATCTCCGGGCCTCGTTACCCCTGACGGGGAGCGCGGCGGTGCCTTTCGAGGTGAAGGGGGGGGACCTAGATGTGGGCGCGATCGGTCTCGGTCCCGCGGTGCCGCTCCGCGGCGTCGTCCTCGACGTGTCGGGGGCCGGCGTCCCCAACGTGACTGTGGAGGCCATGCCGGTCGAGAACCTCGGCGAGCCAGAGCCGTGGCGCGCGCTCACGAACGCCCAGGGGCAATTCGAGTATCACACCGTCCCGCGAGGGCCCTTGCGGGTGTCGTTGTTGGATCCGAGGTACGCGCCGTCGGTGGTGGACGCGGTCGCACCCGATGACGAGGTGGTCCTCCCCGTGTCGCTGTACCGATCTATCAAGGGGACCGCCGGCTACGAGGCGGGGCTCGTCGGGGGTGCGCTCCCCGTGGCTGTGCGGCTGCAGGGATCTGGGGTGTGGCCACCTCGCACCGTGAAGGTGGCGGGGGACGGCTCCTTCGTCTTTGAAAAGATCCCCGATGGGGTCTACGCCGTGGAGGCTTTGGCGTTCTCGGAGGATGGCGCGACGAGCTTTGCCAGCGATATTGTCGAGGACGTCGTGCCCGACGAGCCGGTCGAGTTGACGCTGCAGCGCTCTGGGTGGGTGCGGGTTCAGGTGCTTGGCCCGGGGGACCAGGCCGTGGCGGCGGCGCGGGTGACGGCGGGGTTCGGCGCGCTGTCCATGCTTCAAAAAGTTGGGACGACGGACGAGGGAGGCTTCGCCACCGTCGGGCCTCTTGGGATGGGTTCCCAGATCATCTCGGTCGCCGCCGATGGATTCCTCCCCGCGCCTGGATTGATGGTCGACGTGGGCGCTGCGTCAGATGGTGCACCACTGCAGGTGCGATTGACGCGTCCGCAGACGCTCCGCGGTCGGGTGGTTGATCCGGGGGGCAGGCCGGCGCCCTCCGCCGTCGTGGAGCTCGTAGCTTCGGGTGCGTTTGTCCCCGGGGAACATGAGGTCGCGGCGCAGGTTTTCTCCAAGCTGGTGCGGACGTCTACGGGGAGCCTCGGCGTGACGACGGGCCCCGTGCCCGACATTCCACTCTTCTCCGGCCTCTCCCGGTCGATGGACGGGCGGGTGCCCGCGAGTGAGACCGGTGATTTTGAGTTTCGGGGATTGGTCCCCGGCCTCTACACCCTGGTTGCCTACGAGGCTGGCTACGCGCGGTCGGTACCCGTAGAGGTGCGGGTGCCCCGGGCGTCGCGAGATCTGATCGTCCTCACCCTCCGCGCGGGGGTGAGCGTCGAAGGTCGGGTGGTCGATCATCGCGGCGCGCCTCTCGAACAAGCCACCGTGCGGGTGCTCGAAGATGGAGAGGAGATCGCGACGGATGCGCGCGGCCGGTTCGATATGGGGACGCGGACGGGCATGTTTACGGTGATC
>CALKDV010000474.1 GCA_938084085.1 uncultured Nannocystaceae bacterium | reverse complement strand
GCTCATCTGGCCGGCACTCTCGACAGGCCGGGCGGCCCACTGCCGCTGCGCCCCTCCGCCGCCACAGACGTAGTCGTTCGTGGCGCCACCGAGCAGCGCCGCCGCCGCCTCTGCGGGTAGGAAGGCGGCGAGACGCGCGCGGAGGCCGGGTTGCGCGGTGGAGGCGGGGTTGCGCGGCTGCGTGCTGTGGGGCGGGGCGCCGCGCAGCAGGCCCGCGTCGTAGGTGCAGTCGTCGTAGAGGCCGTAGGCAAAGTAGCCCGCCGCCTCGAGGGCCACCACCATGTCCACGATCTCTTGAATATGCTCGGTCACCTTGGGCGCGACGTCCGGCGCGACCACGTTCAACCGCGCCATGTCCTCGCAGTAGGCCTCCAAGTAACGCTCCGAGATCTCCCGTGGTGAGACTCCCTGCTCCGCTGCGCGGGCGATAATTTTATCGTCGACGTCGGTGAAGTTCTTGACGAAGCGCACCTTCACACCCCGATATCGAAGATACCGTACGAGCAAGTCAGGCATCACCGCTGCGCGGGCGTGGCCGATGTGGCTCATGTCGTAAACCGTAGGTCCGCAGCAGTACACGCCCGCCTCACCGGGCACCAGCAGCTCCACGGGGCGCTTGGTCCCCGTCATCGTGTCGTAGATGACGACCGGCGCTTGGGAGGTCTCGTTCACCATGGGAGGGAGTGTGCTACAGGTCGTCTGCGAACGCTACCACCTCCTTTTCGGCGTTTCGTGTCGGTATTTTTGATACTCTCGCCTCGATGGCTGGACCACTCGAATACAACGCTACCTTGGAATCACGGGAAGACTTCTCGGATGTGCTCTCCACGTTCAGGGTCGTCCCCGACGAGCCGATCGCCCCGGACGACGCCCGCGCCTTCGTCCCGGGCCAATACATGACGCTGGGTCTCAACAACGAGGGCAACCCAGACCTGGGCAGCGTACGGCGCCCCATGTCCATCGCCTCCGCCCCTCATCAGCGGGAGACGCTCGATTTTTATATCCGCTACGTCTCCAGCCCCGCCTCGGACAATCCCTTGACCCACCTCATGTGGAACCTCAAGCCGGGCGACAGGCTCTACATGCGAAACCGTCCCGCCGGGAAGTTCACTGTGGACGACACGATCGGCACCGAAGATCCCCGCACCTGGATCTACGTCGCCGCCGGCACGGGCTTGGCCCCCTTTACGAGCATCGTCTTTGACGACGCGCACACGAACCCCAGCCGTTCACTCGCCCGGCATGTCATCATGCACGGCTCGAGCTACGACCACGAGCTCGGGTACCGAACAGAATTGGAGGCGCTCGCCACGGGGCGCCAACTTCGATACCTCCCGTCTGTGAGCCGACCCCAACATTGCCCCAACTGGTCCGGCGCCAACGGACGAGTGGAGGACTTCTTCAAAGCCGATCGCCTCGCCGACACGGAGCATCGCATGGAGATGGCAGAGGGCAGCTTGACCCCCGAGAACACGGCGATCTTCATCTGCGGGCTCAACGGAACCATCCAGCAGACCATTGAGCGCCTACTGCCGCGCGGCTTCATCCCAGACAACCGGCGCATCAAGCGGGCGCTCGGGGTGGAGGAGCTCCCCTCCTCGATCTTCTTCGAGCAATACGACAACGAGCCCATCGTCGACATCAAGAATGAAGACGAGGTGGCGCGCTTGAAGGCGCTCCTGCCCTCGGCCTAGGAGCGGGTGACGTTCAGGTGCGGGTGTCCGTCGGCGTCTCGCCCGATACGGATCTCCCACGGGCGACAACACACAGCGCAATCTTCCACGAGCGTTCCACGGCTTGTTGGATCGACAAACAGCTCGACGCGCGTGAAACAATGTGGGCATGTGACGTCGAAGACATCTTCGTATCCCTGTTCAACAACACTCTCTTCCATCGCTGACCTCCTACCCACCGAGTGTCCCGCCGCGTCCACAAAAGCGCAACAGGCTCCGTGGACGGCGCCGGCTGCCTCCCGGCGGGCTCGCAGACTCCAGCCAAAGCCGCGGTGAATGCTAGAAAAACTAGCGGCGCCGCTGTCGCCGACGCCGCTGGCACAGAAAATGTTGAGCTCAAGGCCGGGGTTCCGACCGCGCAGCCTTACCTTCCGGTCCGGGATGACGTAGCGTGCGTCGTGCCCATCGTTCGTCACTGGATTCGAAGCACCCGCACCACCTGCGCCCTCCGCCTCGGCATGCTGGCCGCGCTCACCGGGGCCTCCTTGGTCTCGCCGGGCTCGAGCGCCGCTGCCCCCACAACTGGTATGGCGTCGACACCGGAGGCCAGCGTGCCCGAGGTCTACAACGGCGTACCGGTGGACACGTGCGCCTGGCCCACCGTCGTCGCCGTCACCGGCGGAGGTCTGTGTACGGGGACCCTCATCCACCCCGAGCTTGTCGTCTATGCGGCCCACTGCGGCGGCGGCCAAAAGAGCCTGCGTTTCTCTACCGCCTCTGGAGGCGAGGGGTTCTCTGTGCTCGGCACCTGCACCACCAACCCGGACT
>CALKDV010000473.1 GCA_938084085.1 uncultured Nannocystaceae bacterium | reverse complement strand
TCCCGGTTCCACATCCGAGCGCACACGTACCGTCAGAGCAGACCTCTCCTTCGGCGCACGTGACCCCACACGCCCCACAGTTGGCCGGATCAAAACGCGCGTCCACACAGGTACCCTCGCAGTCAAGCAACTCTGGTGGGCAGCCTGGGTCCTCCCCTGTCGTCGAATCCCCCTCGCCCGTATCCGTCTCTTCCGTCCCCGTCTCCGCGACCGTGTCCGCTGGATCCTCCGAGGTGCAACCGGTGACGAACACCGATATGGAGACGAGAAGAGAGAAAAGGTGAGTAAGAAGTCGTGTTCGTGGAACGTTCAGGGGGTTCATCGTACTTTGTTCGTGGTTCGTAGAGAGCGACGGCCGCAGGACCTCGCGAAGAAAAATGGGTCCATTAGCACTCATCACCGCTCGAGAGACCGGTCACGGTCAAGGTGTATGTGGCGCAGCTGGTGACCTCATACATGATCACCTTGATATAGATGTAGTGACCGTTGTTGCTAGACAGGGTGTCGTCCTTACATGTCCGCACGGATTCGTTGGTGCCGGGGCCTGCGTACGACCCCCAACTCGATGACCCACTGCAAGAGTCCCGGAGCACGTAGATGTCGTAGTCCTCCCCGGTGGGCACCTCTAGCGTCACATCGACCTCAAGATCATTCGGGAGCACCGCGCTGCTGGTCTCGGAGACATAGACGCGATACCAGGCCTCTCCCGACCCGGAGATTTGTTTTGAGCCGCTCCCGTCCCCGGGTACGGTCCCGAGGTGGGTATAGCTCGAACAGCTCGGATTCAAGTCGAGATCGTTTTCGCATCCATCCACATCCGACCCGTTTTGATCGCAGTATCCGCTTGAGCACTCGATCACCTCGCAGGTCCCTGTTGAACAAGACTCGGTGGCGTTGGCCAGCGCGCAGGCCACGTTGCAGCCGTCGCAGTCGGTGAGCGTCTTGGTCGACGTCTCGCATCCGTTGTCCACGTCGCCGTCGCAGCTCTCAAAGCCACTCGCGCAGTTGGGCACGCACACGCCCCCGTTGCAGGAGGTGCTCCCATTGTCGTTGCTGCAGGTGTTCCCGCAGCTGCCGCAGTTCACCGCCGAGGTGTTCGTGTTGATCTCACATCCGTTGAGATCGGACCCGTCACAGTCTTCATATCCGGTTTCGCACGTGGTCACCTGGCAAATCCCGGACGCGCAACTCTCCGCCGTGTTGGCAAGGTCGCAGACATCACCACACGCCTGGCAGTTGTCGTTGGTGTTCAGCGGCGTTTCGCAACCGTTGTCGGGGTCTCCGTCACAGTCTGAATACCCCGTCGCGCAGGAGGGCTCACAAAAGCCGTTCACGCAGCTCGTGGTTCCATTCGCGTTCGTGCAAGCGTTCCCGCACGAGCCGCAGTTCGCCACCGTGTCGAGCGGATCGTTGACACACGAGCCCGGCGTGGTCCCCGTGCACGAGCCGGTCGCGGGCGAGGTGCAGCCAGTGCACGTCACCGAGGACGTCCCCGCCGATTGCCCCGGACAGACCTCCGCAGCAGTCTCGCACGCCCCGAGCCCGCTGCACGCGCTGTCGGAGGCGTTCGCCTCTTGATAGCAGACGTCGCCGATCCACCCGTCGTAATAGCCGCCACAAGAGACCCCGCCGCACTCAGCCTCGGGATCGGTCCCCGCCGCATGGTCGGTGCACGTCCCGACGCTTCCCGGCACATCGCAGGCCTCACATGTTCCGTCGCAGACCGAGCCGCAGCACACGCCGTCTACGCAAAACAGCCCGCCCGCGCAATCGGTGGCATCGACGCAGCCTCCCCCAACGCCGGCGTCGGGCACACAGACTCCTCCGGTGCAATTCGCTCCGGGGTCGCAGTCCCCGTCATCGATGCACGAGATGGCGCAGTCCGGGGGCACCTGGTTGGTCGCCGCGGAGCAGGTCACTGGTGGATATAGACCGCAGTTGTTCGCCACGGTGCCGTCGCAGCCGCTGTCGTCTGGAACATCCGCCGTTTCACAGGCGAAGTCGCCTCCACACACACCGCCGACTCGGGTCCCCTGACAGCCCGCCGCGTCGATACAAATAGAGGCCTCATCGAGGAACGTGCAGTTGCTGTCGCCTGCGCAGCAGTCTCCACCATCGCAGCAATAACCGTTGGCGCAGTAGCCGCTCTGGCAGTGATTGCTCGCGCTGCACGGGTCGCCGTTGGGCTCATCGAGCACACAGACGTTGTTGACGTTGCAATAGGCGTCGGGATCGCAGTCCCCATCACTCGAGCAGTTTTGACTGCATGTGGGGCTATTTTGGTTCTCGCCGCCGCTGCAGGACGCGGAGGGATACGGCCCACAGTCGTTGGCCTCCACCGCGTTTGTACACCCGCTGTCGTCGGCGATGCTTGCCGTAGTCCCGCAGACATTGGCCGTGCAGGTGGCGTCATCTCGAGTTCCCTGACAATTCACCGCGTCGTCGCAGGCTGGATCCGTGCTGTATGAAGACGGGCAGTCCGAGGCGACGGCGCAACAGTCACCGCCGGAGCAGCAAAACCCATTTTGACAGTGATCGCTCGTGCACTCGTTCGCGCCTCCGCACGGGCTCCCGTCGTCCGCGTCCGGCTTGCACTCGTTGTCAGTGGCGTCACAGTAGGCCTCCGCGTCGCAGTCACCATCGTCGACGCACGAGGTCGCGCAGGTCGGGTTCGACTGATCCATCTGACCGGAGCAGAAAACCGACGGATACGGTCCGCAGTCGCTGGCTTCGATCGAGGTGTCGCAGGCGGTGTCATCGTCGACCGTGCCGCTGCTCGAACAGACCGAGTCCCCGCCGCAAAGGGTCTGACCACGCACCCCTTGGCACGCGGCGGGCTGAGAGCACACGGGCACATCCGACGCGCTCGCCGGACAATCAGAGTCGTTTTGGCAGCAGTCCCCTCCCGCGCAGCAAAATCCATTTTGGCAATGGGCCGACGCGCAGTCCGAGACCTCGTCGCACGCCACCCCATAGCCATAGTCTGCCTCGCAAACT
>CALKDV010000472.1 GCA_938084085.1 uncultured Nannocystaceae bacterium | reverse complement strand
ACGGGATCAGAACCCGGTGTCCTGCCGATTGGACGATCTGGGAGAGGTCGTCAGCGACGACACGAGACCAAACTGTAGTGGATCAAGGGTGGCTGTCAAGCACGCAGACGGAGTGTCAGGGCCCGCCTGACAAGACGACATAGAGCACCGGGATGGAGACACCCACGGCGACCAGGATGGCGCCCCGTCCGCGCAGACCCCGGCGACCCGGGAGCATGAACATGCCAGACACGGCCAGACCCAACAGCAAAATGGCGTAGGCGTCCGCGATCAACGTCCACGCTCTCTTGCCTCGATTCAGGTGGAGCCAGTTGGAGGCGCGCAGCACCCATCGAGGGGACCTGCCTCGCACCAGCACCTCGCCCGAGGCGCGTGTGATGGTCAACTCGGCCGAGTTGGTCGTGACCTGAACCTCTTCGTCGATCCCGAACACGTCGGTGGGCGCTTCATCGAGGCCCGCTGCCGTGAGGGCGGCATCGGCAAGTGCGCGGTCCTCCCAACCCTCGGTCTCGGCGGAGAGTTGGTAGGTTCGCTCGTAGGAGTCGAAGTTCGGATCCCAGTCCGCGATGTGATTGACGGCGAGACCCGAGAGTGCATAGACGAAGGTCAATCCGACCAGGAGGTAGCCCACATCGCGGTGGGCGGCGCGGAGCCACTGCCGCCAGCGGCGGAAGAGCGTCCGGTTCGCGCCTGCCTTAGAAGAGGGCATATCGCTGCTCCTCCCACGGGTCTGCGCGGTTGTGGTAGCCCCGTGTCTCCCAATATCCTGGCGCGTCCTCCTCTACAAATCGAAGGCCCGTCACCCACTTCGCGCTCTTCCAGAAGTAGAGGTCTGGCACCATCGCGCGGAGCGGCGCGCCGTTCTCCAACGCGAGGGGGACCCCGTCGAGGCGATACGCGAGCAGGTTGTTGCGGTGGCGCAACGCGCGGAGAGGCACGTTGGCGGTGTAGCCGGCGGCACCCTCAAAGACCAGGTGCTTCGCCCGATCCAACACGCCGACTGCGCGGCATATGGTCTCGATGGAGACGCCACGAACCTTCGCGCCGAGGACGGACCAGCCGGTCACGCAGTGGACGTCAACGTCGGCTTCATGTTGCTCTAGGGCGAGGAGGTCGCGCATGGTCATCGTGGTCGGCGCGTCGACCTCCCCGTGAATTCTCAGTCGAAGCTGACCCGGTCGAGGATCGCCGGGGATACCGCCCATGGGGCGAAATTGACTCAGGACGCGCTGGCCCGGGGGGAGCCGCGGTCGGCCGTCTGCTCGCGTCTCTTTTTTGGCGAGGGCGGTCGCTTCGTCATCGATCCAGCGGCGCGCGCCGAGGGCCACCAGCGCCGTACCAGCCGCGGCGGCAAGCAGGCGGCGACGTCGAATGTGCGCTCGATGTTCGCGCTCTCCTCGTTGGTACAGGTCCATGACGATGTGTTAATCGAACGTCGTGAGTATGCGCCCTGTTACGATGATGGCGAGTCATCACCTCCATTTTTTGGGAAGTCGGCCGACCCGCGGGGATCGCGGTCGCGGCCGCGAACGCCCCGCGTGCGGAGCCCACCACCACAATTCTCGGATTTTCAGGCGAATCACGGCGACTGAGCGCCGTCCCAGCAGACGCGGCTCTCCGAGTTGACAGGTTCCGCGGAGACGGCCACCGTCTGCCTCGCGTTGGCGTGAGGTGTCAACCGCAGGAGCAAGGAATGAGCGCACAAGAACTTCAAAGCACCGCTGCAGCGCTGGTGGCCCAGGGCCGCGGCATCCTGGCAGCCGACGAGAGCACCGGAACCGTAGGAAAGCGACTCGCCTCCATCGGCGTCGAGAACACAGAAGGCAACCGCCAGGCCTATCGGCAACTGTTGTTCACTTCGCCGGAGATGGAGAGCCACATCAGCGGTGTGATCATGTACGACGAGACGATTCGTCAGTCGACGGACTCAGGTGTCTCCTTCGGAGAGTTGCTCGCGGCGAAGGGAGTGATGCCGGGGATCAAGGTGGACACGGGCGCCAAGCCGCTCGCCGGTGCACCGGGTGAGCTCGTGACGGAGGGACTCGACGGCCTGAGAGGTCGACTTGAGGACTACCGCGGGCTCGGAGCGAGGTTCGCCAAGTGGCGCGCGGTCATCACCATCGGTGATGGGTCGCCGTCCTTGCGGTGCATGGAGGCCAACGCCCACGCGCTGGCGAGGTACGCGGCGCTGTGCCAAGAGGCGGGGATCGTGCCGATCGTCGAGCCGGAGGTGCTGATGGGTGGCGGGCACACGATCGACCGCTGCGAGGCCGTGACGCGCGACACCCACCGGATGGTCTTCGCGCAGCTCGCCCGCTGTGGCGTTCGCTTCGACGGAATGTTGCTCAAGCCGAATATGGTGATGTCGGGTCAAGACTGCGAGAGTCAAGCTGGGGTACAGGAGGTGGCGGAGCGCACGGTCGCGCTGCTGCACGACACTGTGCCGGCGTCGGTCCCGGGAATCGTCTTCCTGTCCGGCGGACAAAGCGAGACGCTGGCCACGGAGCACCTCCAGGCGATGAACGAGGGGAACCCGTCGCTGCCTTGGGTTTTGTCCTTCAGCTACGGTCGCGCGCTTCAGAGTTCAGCCTTGCAGGCCTGGGGCGGCAAGTCTTCGAACGTCGGCGTCGCGAGCAAGACGCTCCTTCACCGAGCGCGCTGCAATTCACACGCGGCGCGCGGTGAGTACAACTCCTCGATGGAGTAGCCGCGCTTGCGGATCAATCCTCGGTCACCCGCACCACGATGGCCGGGGCGCCGCTCTCCGATTCCTCCGTGGAGGAGGAGACGGACACGGAGACGTCATGGGTGGCGCGAATTCTCGCCTCCACGATTTTTGCGTGCATGGGGGCGAGCAGCCGCGTCGCGAGGAGCCCGCGATCGACATCTCCACACACGAGCCGCACACGCCCGGCGTCGGTTAAAAATCCAAAGTCCTCCGCCGTGTCGAGGACGCCCGCGTCGAGGCGCAGATGTACCGGGCGCCCGGCGCTCTCAAGACAGCCTTCGAGCATCACCGTCGCGCCGCTGCGGGGAGACGCGTGGAAGCTGAGGCCGAGCTCCGCCAACGCGCGCGTTAGCTCCTCCACTGTCACGCCGGCGACCTCGGCTTCCACATACTGGCTCACCACCGGATGATGCCCCGACTCGCCGTCGGATGCGAGTGGGGGGCTACGCGAGACGAGCGCGATGTTCTGCCCACGCGAGCAAGGCGTCGATAGGCTCCGCGTGGCTGCGGCTCATGGGGACGGTCGCAGCGACCGCGGCACGGAGGTCGTCTGCGGTGACGGGGCGGCCTTGTGCGAACGCGCCGAGCCGGGCCTCTGTGACGGCCGCCTCGATCTCGGCACCCGACCAGCCATCGGCGGCTTCAACCACCGCAGCGAACGCCTCAAACGTGTCGTGCAGGGGAGGATGAGCGCCGAGACGGCGCGCGGGGACCTTGCGGAGGTGAACATCGAGAATATCGACTCTCGCGGAGGCGTCGGGCAAGCCGATGAAGAAGGTCTCGTCGAGCCGGCCCCGTCGGATCAACTCGGGGGGAATCCTCCCGATGTCGTTCGCGGTAGCGACGACGAATACGGTCTGGGTTCGATCCTGCATCCAGGTGAGCAGCGAGGCCATCAACCGCGCGGAGGTGCCGCCATCGCTCGCGCCGATGTTGCCGGCCGGCATGCTCTTGTCGATTTCGTCCAACCAGAGCACGATCGGCGCCATGCGTTCGCACACCTTGATGACGGAGTGGAGGTTCCGCTCCGAGGATCCCAGCGCCGATGAAAACAGCGCGCCAACATCGAGCCGCAAGATGGGCAGCCCGAGAAGGTCGCCGCACGCGCGGGCCGCGAGGCTCTTGCCGCAGCCTTGAACCCCCACCAGCAGCACTCCCTTTGGGTGTGGGATGCCGGCGAGGCGCGCCTCTGGGTGGAGGGACAGCGCGCGCTGGGACAGCCATTCCTTGAGCGCGTCGAGCCCCCCGATCTCATCCGGTGAGACGGGGAGGACTCGCGCGAGGGCGCCGCCGGTGTCGAGCATGCTCCCCTTGTGCTCACGAACGTGGCGCAGCAGGTCGTCCACGCTCTCGCTGCTCTCGCCCAAGGCGAATCGAAGCGCGCGCGCTGCTTGCTGCTCACCGAGCCCAACGCAGGCGTGGGCGAGCGTCTTGATGTGTTCATCGTCCACCCAAGTTTGGGGGGTGGGGGGCGCCCATTGTTGAAGGGTGGCGGCGGCCACCGTGGCGAGCTCCGCGTCGGTCGGGAGCGGGAGGGCCAGGGGCGTCAGGCTCGACTGGAGCGCCCGCTCGGCGGGGGTGGGGCTCACGATGACGATCACGGGTCCCACGGCTCGCGCGCTCTGTTCACGAAGCTCGCGTCGGGCGACGGGGTCTTTGAGCCACGGGTCCGGCTCCAAGAAAACCCACATCTCCTCGTTGGGGCGGTGCCGCAAGTTGCGAAGATTCTCGAGGAGTGGGGTGGGGGCGCGACCTTCATCAACTCCTGAGGCCGCAGACCACATCCGCAATTCGAGGTCCGCTGTGTCCGCATGTCGCTCAAGCAGTCGGAGGGCTCGCCCCTCCTCTTCCGTCTCCACATAGAAGCAGCGGACCCCCGCGCGAATGAGCGTTGGGAGTCGCTCGAGGGTGTTCTCTGGTTGGAGCGTGGACAACAACGGGAGCATAGCACCCTGTAAGGGGCAGCGTTGCTGATGCGGGCGTCGCTTCCTAGGAGATGTCGTCGCGCCGACGCGCTCGGTCCATCTCACGTTTCTGCTCACGCTCTCGGATAGACGCTCGCTTGTCGTGGAGCTTTTTGCCCTTGCCAAGCGCGATGCCGAGTTTGATCCGTCGATCTTTCAGGTACACCTTCGTCGGAACGACAGTCACGCCTTGGAGCTTGACCGCGTCGCGGATGGTGTCGAGTTCTTTGCGTTTCAGCAGGAGCTTCCGCTTTCGAAGTGGCTCATGATTTCGCGCGTGTGCGTTGGTGTATTCGGCGATGTGGGCCTGCATCAAGTACAACTCGTCCCCGAAGAACTGACAAAAGGCCTCTGCCAAGCTGATCTTCCGATCGCGGATCGATTTTACCTCACTCCCGACGAGTGAAATCCCCGCCTCGTACTCTTCGAGGAAGAGATATTCGTGG
>CALKDV010000471.1 GCA_938084085.1 uncultured Nannocystaceae bacterium | reverse complement strand
CACCAGCGAGTGCGCCGGGACCCACATGCTCAGCTACGCGAACGTCAGCAGCGCGAGCCTGTTGAGCCGTCCCATGGTGGGCGTGGCGTGGCATCCTTCGGGTGCGTTCGCCCTCGCCATCTCGTCGACGGGAGACGTCTTTCGATACGACGCCACGACCCAGTCCGCTGCAATCGTCACAACGCTCTCAGGATCGCCCACGGGAATCGCCGCGAGCCTCAACGGAGACACCTTCGCGATCGTCGGCGCCGACGGTGTCGACGGCGCGTTGTGGCCAGTCGCTGTCGACGGCGCTAACCAGCTCACATTCGGGCTCCAACAGACCCTGTCCGCCCCCGGCTACGCCATCGAGACCGATCCTCAAACAGGCACCATGGCCATCGCCGGTCGGACCTCCACCTTCAATACAACGTGGATCGATCTTTGGGATCCCGCCCAGGGCGTCTTCGATACAAAGGCCTTCTTTGCTGGGGCCGGTGTGTCAGGCCTCATGTGGGCGGATGACGTGGTCTATCAAGGTGCCCGGGCCATCATCTCAACGCACGGCTTCAACGGGGCGGACTCGCGGACATGGATCTTGGACACAGACGAGGTCGTCACCAACAACTGGTCCCCGGGCTTCGGCAACGCCGGCAAGGCCGCCTTCCGCCCCGCGGGCGGCTTTGGGATCGTGGCCGGTACCAGCTCCAATGTGGTCTACGTGTTCTCAGGCGCGTGGGCCTCCACGTCGCTCCCCGGAGTCGGCTCCGCCACAACCCTCGCCGACGTCGACTGGAGCTCCAGCGGCGATCGAGCAATCATGGTTGGACGCGTCCTCGGCTCTCCACTTCAAGCGACCGTCTTCGTGCTCTCCCAGGGCGCAGGGGACGCCTTTAACGCCGCAAATCTCGTGAATAATTCCGTCGCCAACTTCGACCAGTCCCCCTATTTTGGGACGAGCAACACGACCCTGCGAGGGGCCGCTTGGCAGCCTGGAAGCAGCTGCGATGGTGGACTCCTCGTGGGCGGTGATACAACCCGAGGGTGGATTCTTCGCTTTTGGGACCTCGACGACAACGACTGCTGACGTCACCTCTCCTGCGCCGCTGCGTAGATACCTGCCACGCCCTCGTGACCCCCGTCGGTCTCGCGATCGGGCTGCTGATGGCGTGTACGCCCATCGATGTCCACGTTGACACGCCCCTCCCTCGCGCGGCCTCCGGGCAGCTGTGGGTGGGCGCCAAGAAAGTCGACATCACCCCGATCCCTGGCTATCCCATGGGCGGCCACGCGATCGGCGGCCGCTACGGATTTGGTGCCATGGGCCCGCTCCATGCTCGGGCCCTCTACCTCGAAGATCCAGACGGCACCCCGCTCGTGCTCGTGGCCATGGACGTCTGGGGCGTCTCTCCGGGGCTACGCGACCGCGTCGTGGAGCACCTGCAACGTTCCCACGGACTCACCCATCTTGGCCCCGCGCACGTCGTGTTGAGCGCCTCCCACACCCACCACTCAAGCGCCGCCTTCGCCAGTGAACTCTCGCTGAACCTCGGGGCCGGCGTGAGCCCATCCTTTAGCCGCGTCCTCTTCGAGCGCTACGCCGCCCAAATCGCTCAAGGCATCGCCGACGCGCATGATCTTCGGCGACCCGCCACCCTTCATCACGCCGCCCAGCCCGTCTTCAACTACGCACGGAACCGGTCACTCACCCCCTTCCTCGACAACCCGGAGGCGCCCGCGCTCCTCGACGAGCACCCCTTCCCGCCCACCTGCACGCTTCCCGAACTCCCCGAGGGCCAAGCGCCGGTACTCCCCCTCTCATGCCAGGCCGTCGACCCGCGGGTCCGTCTGCTCAAGTTCACGGGCGCGGATGACGGCGAGCTGATCGCCGCGGCGGTCTTCGCCAACGCGCACAACACCGCCATGCCCAACACGACGGAGTTTTATCAGGCGGACTTCTTTGGGCTCGCGTCAAATCGCCTGGAGAGCAAGTGCGCCGATGACTGCGTCATTGGAATCTTCAACGGCGCAGAGGGCGACGTCTCCACCACCTGGCGCTCACAGTCCATCGACGCGATGCACACGGCCGCCGAGATTCTCGAAGGGGCGATCGACGCGCTCTTGACGACGTCAACGGCGGCACCACTCGCGGAGGGGTTCGATATTCGCTCGGGGTGGTTTCCCCTCAACGGTGCCTCGTACCTCGACGCCGCCGGTCACCAGCACCAAACTGCCGAGGGACACGCGCTCGGCCGCGCGGTCCTCGGCGGCGCCGAAGATGGCATCGTCGAAAACTACGCCAGACGGCGTCGGTTTGGAGAGGGCACCAGGCGTAAAAATGCCTCTCGCGACGGCCACGGAACCAAGAAAAAAACCCTGCTCCGGTCGCCGGAGCGGTGGATGGATCCACGGGCGCCGGTGCAGGTGATCAACCTGGGGGGACCCTCAGGGTTCACGTTGGTGTCGTTGCCCGGAGAGGTCACCACCGTGGTGGGAGTTCGGATTAAGCAGGCCGTCGCTTCGCTCGGGCCCACGGGAGATCGGGTCTTGTTGATGGGCCTCGCCAACGCCTACAAAGGCTATTTTACGACCCACGAAGAGTACGACCATCAGCACTACGAGGGCGGTCAGACGTGGTGGGGGTCCGCCCAGGCGGGGGTCCTCGCCGATCGCATCGGCTGCCTCGCCCGCGAGCACGCGGCGGAGCGCTGCGAGGGCACAACCGACGCCCCGTCCCAACGCTACCGACCAGGCGCGGTGATCGAGCACGGGCTCCACCATCGTCGTCTCGAACCGGTCATGCTTACCCGGGCGGCTCAATCCACGCGCGCCTTGACCGAGCGAGATGCCGAGGGCACCCCTCGGGCCAATGTCACGTGGACATTCGAGCGACCGCCTCCAGCATGGAGCGTGGACGAAGGGTCCGAAACTCCGGTGCCTCGCGTACATCTTGAGCAGCAGGTCGGACCCTGCCTGTGGGAGCCTCTCATGACCGATGGCTATCCCGAGAGCGACACCTTCGCCCGGGTGGTCACCCTCGTCACAAAGATCGAGCGGCGCGCGTGGTTCTGGGAGACCCGCTGGATCTTCGCCGACCAGGCGCCGGACCGCGCGACCCTGCGGTTCCGGAGCGACGGACCCGACGCCTCCACCTCATGCTCCGCGCCTTTCTCGTCCGACACCCCCTCCTCTCCTACCTTGGCCAGCGCGTCGTGTACCTGCGCGTCGCGAGATGAGATCCGTCCATGAGTTCACCACCCGGTTCTCACGACCGAGAAGATCCAACGCGGCTCTCCACGCTCCACCGCCTGATCGCGAGCGTGGGCGTCCTGCTCGCCTTTGCAATCGCGGTGGGCTCTCTCTCGCCACCGGCAGCGGTGGGCGAAGGCGCCGACCCTCGCGAATTTTCTGGGGCACGCGCCGTGACCCGACTTGGGCAGGTCCTCGGCGATCAGCGGCCGCACCCCGTGGGATCCATCGCCGCGGATGAGGTGCGCGCTCGGCTCGTCTCGACGCTCGAGGAACTCGGCGCCGACGTGGAGGTGGTGACCTCCTTCGCGTGTACCGGCAACGGTCGGCGATGTGCCCACCTCGACAACGTCATCGCCACCCTCGGGCAGCCCTCGACCGATCAGCCCGCCGTCCTCCTCGCCTCCCACTACGACTCGGTTCATGCGAGTCCCGGTGCCGGGGACGACGGCGCCGGTGTCGCGGCGACGCTCGAAATTTTGAGCGCGTGGCAGGCGCGTGGTGCGCCGTGGCCCGTCGTCGCCCTCTTTGATGAGGGCGAAGAGGTCGGCCTGCTCGGCGCGCAGGCCTTCGTCGATACGCCGTCGTCCTTGGACAACATCGGGGTGGTGCTTAACCTCGAGGCGCGGGGCACGACCGGTCGGGTGGTTATGTTCGAAACCAAGGGAGAGGACGCTCCATGGGTGCGAAGGTACGGGGCCGTCGTCGACGACAAGTACACAAATTCATTGAGCGCAGAGGTGTACCACCGGATGCCCAATGACACAGATTTGACCGTGTTCGGCACGACCTCGCTGCCCGGTCTCAACTTCGCGATGGCCGACGGCGTCGCGCGCTACCACTCGGACCGCGACGACCTCGCACACCTCGATCCACGCAGCGTCCAACATATGGGGGACCAGGTCCTCGCGCTCGTCGAGAGCCTCCCCACGCTTGGTTGGCCCGGAGGCGATCCCTCCGAATCGGCGCTGGCCTATCTGGACGTCGTCGGCATCTGGCTCTTGCGGTGGCCCGAGTCCTGGAGCCTGTGGATCTGCGCGATCGTCACGCTGCTGTCATGGTGGACCCTCGTGCGGTCCGCGTTTGTTACGACGCGCTCGTTCGGCGCCACGGTGCGACGAAGCTCGTGGGCCCTCGGCTGCGTGATCCTGGCGCCCGCGATCGCCTTCGCGATGGCCTCGGTCGTCCACGCCTTCGCCGCTGCCTACCTCCAGACGTCGGCGCCAGGCTACGCCTTCCCCACTCCATTGCGTGTGGGGATCGTGCTGTCCTCGCTCGTCGCCTGGTGGTGGTGCGCGAGCTTGTCACGACCACACGACGCGCTGCCCCAAAAGGCTGGTCTCGCGCTCCTCGCCACCCTCGCCTTCGCCTTGAGCTGGACGGCCCCCGGCGCGTCCCCAGTCTTCATCCTCGCGCCCGCGCTCGCGATGGCCGGCGATCTCATGTTCCGGCGGCGCGCGAGCGCTCACCCCCTCCTTTACACCTTCACGACCTGCCTCCCCGCCGCGGTCGCCATGATCGTCTTGGTTCCCACCTTCCACGCCTTTGACCTCGCATTTGGACCGAGCCCCGCGCCCATGCTGGCGGT
>CALKDV010000470.1 GCA_938084085.1 uncultured Nannocystaceae bacterium | reverse complement strand
CACGCAGGGAGAGCGGCGCGGACAGGTTTGGGGCGCGCGAAAATCCTCGCCGGGCGGGGATGAGCACGCTGAGGTAGTTGTCGAACATCTCCATAAAGCCCTCCACCGCGTCGTCGAGGCAGGCGACGATCTCCGCGTTGCGGGCGGTCGCGAGCCGCGTCGAGATATTTTGGTGACCTTCGCGCGCGCGGGGCAAAAGGGAGTCATGGAGGACTCGCAGCGCTGACGTCGGAGGGAGCACGGCGGTCGGTGCCTCGAGGTCGCGGGGTAGCGTCTGCGTGTACAGCCACCCCGCGAGGACCTGAAGCGAGCCGGCGCTCGGCCGGCGCGCGGCCAAGGTGTGGATAAGCCAGGTGTGGGCGACAGAGAGCGGGGCGGGGTTGTGCTCGGCGTCGAGGAGCCAGAGGCCGTCGAGGGTAGGGCGCGGGCCCTCTTCAGCTCCGGCCTCGTCGATCGCCGCCTTCATCGTTGTCCAGCGAGGGAAGGGGTCGACGGTGAGCGGTCGCGCCTGGACGACCCAGGGGGTGCCGTCGGTGTCCACGACGATCTCGATGTCGACACCGCGAGCCGCGGTGACCTGCGCGAGGACGTCGGCGACGAGCGCGCCGAGGGCCGGCGCCAACGGGTGGTCCCAGGCGCTCAGGGGCCCGGAGAAGCGAGGCGAGGCGCCCCACGCGAGCGCCTCTGGCGAGGTCCCGTGGATCTCGAGCATCGGCGGAAGGTTCGCTCTCGCGGCGACCACCGCGAGCAATGCCCTGGGCACCTGCCGCTGAATCAGCACGTCCGCACGTGTGGGGGCGGCGCCAAAATAGGCGACCACGGCGCGGTCCGTGCATCGCGCTGCGATCGCGTGGATCGCCGCAGAGATCCCAGCGATCGAGGTGCAGCCCGGGATGGTCTCGCTGAGTCCGGCCGCGCTGCGTACGGCGCCGTCTTCATCCGGAAAGGCCCCCCGTACGATGACAGGTCCGCCTCGCAAAAGCTCTTCGAGGGCCGCGGTGTGCGTCGCGGAGAGCGCGGCCCTCGCGGTGGTCGTGAGCCATCCGTCGGGGACCGCGACGCCGGCGCAAAGGAGCCGCTCCAAACGCCCAAACTTCGGGGAGATTTGGGTTCGCGTCGGGGTCGTCGTCGCGCCGAGTCGTCGCACCGTCAATCATTGTAGACTCTCCGCGCGTGGAACACCGGCTTTTCCCTGCTCCGCCTGTGCAGTCGTGGCTCGCGGGACTCTTGACCCCGCTCACCGCGCGTGGCTCGGTGCGGGTGCATTACGGCGTGAAGGCGGAGAGCGCCCTGCGTGAGACGCTCGGGGCGTGGGAGACCGTGGAATCCACTACGGATGCGGCGCTGGCCGGCTTGGTGATCGTGGACTCGTTTGATCGTCCGGCGGGGGCTAGCCTCGACGTCGTGAGGCTGCTCGCCAAGGAGGCGGTGGTGGTGGAACTGATCCCATTGCGTCAGCCCCTGTGGCGCACTCTCGTGGGGGTCGGCGAGGACCCCTCACTCCCTCGAAAAGTCGGGGCTCGCGGCGTGGAGTGGCGCTCGTTGGGGCTGGAGAGCCTCGAGCATTGGCGTTGCCAATCGCCTCAGGACGTGGCGGTGACCGTGGGGAGTTTTGCCGGCGTTCTCGGCGACGCTCGACGATGAACCTAGGACTTGTCGACCGCGGCACGCCAGCGCGTCTGCAGCGCTTCGATGGCGCCCACATCGTCCGCGGGCTCGAACGATCGGTCTTTGACCCACGCGTTGGTCAGCGCCGTCTGATCTTCCCATAGACCGCAGCCGAGCCCCGCGAGGAAGATGGCGCCGAGGGCGGTGGTCTCCAGCATTTGGGGGCGGTCGAGCGCGGCGTTGAGGACGTCGGCTTGAATTTGCATGAGGAGGTTGTTGGCCGCGGCACCTCCATCCACGCGAAGGCGCTGGAGCTGTAGCGGCTCGAGGTGGTCGCCGGTGCGAGCGGCGTCGAGATCGGCCACCATGGCGCGGACCAGGTCGCCCACTTGCAGGGCGATGCCTTCGAGGGCAGCCCGGGCGATGTGGGCCCGGGATGAGCCGCGGGTGAGCCCGCAGACCATACCGCGTGCGTTGGGCCGCCAGTGTGGAGCGCCGAGTCCTGCGTGCGCTGGCACGAGCACCACGCCGCCGCTGTCGGGTACGCTGCTCGCCATGGCTTCGATCTCCGGCGCTGTCGAAAAAAACTTAAGCTCATCGCGGAGCCACTGCACCACCGCACCAGCCATGAACGCGCTCCCTTCGAGGCAGTAGGTCGTGGCGTCACCGATCTGCCACCCCACCGTGGTGAGCAGTCCGTGCTCCGACGCCACCGGCGTCTCGCCGGTGTTCATCATGATAAACGCGCCCGTACCGTAGGTGCATTTGGCCTCGCCGCGCGCGAAGCAGGCCTGCCCAAACAGCGCCGCCTGCTGATCCCCGGCGATGCCGTGGATGGGGACGCCGTCGGGTAGCCCGGGGACATCGTGCGTCTCACCAAACCGGTGTGTGCATGGATGCACCGACGGTAAGATCGATGCCGGGACCCGCAGGAGTTCGCAGAGTTCAAGGTCCCATCCGCGGTCCGAGCCCGCGCGGCCGTGGAGAGGCCAGAGCATGGTGCGCGATGCGTTTGAGGGCTCGGTCGCGTGGCTCGCTCCGTTGGTGAGTCGCCACAAGACATAGGTGTCGATGGTGCCCGCCG
>CALKDV010000469.1 GCA_938084085.1 uncultured Nannocystaceae bacterium | reverse complement strand
CGTTGGCGTCGAGCGCCACAGTCGTGTCGTTCACGGTGAACGCGACGATGTCACCGAGGCCGCTTTTAACCGTGCCGGTCACCGTGATGGTGGAGGCGTCCTCGGCGAGGAGTGTGGCGGCGCGGGGGGGGTAGTCGACTGTGATGACGGGACGACAGGCGTTGTCAACGATGGGCTCGTAGGTGCAGGCGCCGGAGGCTTCGCAGATATCCTCGGTGCATGGGTCGTCGTCGTCACATCCGCCGCAGGGATCTCCGTCGTCGCCACCCTCGCCCATCTCGTCGCTGTCGGTGTCGGAGGCGTCCCCGGCTGCAGTTCCATCGACGCCGTCGCCGCTGCCTGCGGAGGAATCGCCGCATCCTGTGAGAAGCAGCGATCCGAGGGTGAGGGCGGTCATCTTCGTTCTCATCGCGCGCACATCATAACCTAGCCCGACTTTCGATTCTCATGGCGTGCCGAAGCGGTGTAGCGTGGGGCGGGTGAGCGAGCGAGAGCAATGGGATGTCTTGGTCCTCGGGGCGGGTCCCGCAGGGTGCGCGGCGGCGATCGAGGCGGCGCGAGGCGGCGCGCGTGTGCTCGTAGTGGATCGGGCCTCGTTTCCGCGTCCGAAGGTCTGCGGAGACGCGGTCTCCAACCGCGGCGGTGTGCTCGTGGACGGCCTGCTCGGCGGTGCGGACGCGCTGGCTCGCGTGCCGCACGCGCGGGTAGCTCGCTCGGTGGCGGGGTTCCCCAACGGAGCGAAGATCGTCCGGGACTTTAAGGACGCGCCGGGGTGGATCGTCCCCCGGATGCATCTCGACGCGTTGCTTCGCGACGGGTTGGAGCGTGAGGGGGTGGTGGTCCGCGAGCGCACCTTGGTGCGGCAGGTAGGCGCGGAGGCAGAGGGGTTCATCGCGTCCACCGACGACGCGTGTATTCGGAGCCGACTGCTGGTCGGGGCGGACGGCCCAGGCTCGCTGGTGTGGCCCTTGCTCGGTTGGAGTCGAGCCAAAGGGCGCTCGCTGGGCGTAGCGATCACCGCCTACGTCGATGGGGTGACGTGGGGAGGTGACCTCGGGGACAGTGAGCACTACTTCGAGCACGGGCTCGACTGCGGCTACGGGTGGGTGTTCCCAGACGTCGATGGGAGCGCCAACGTCGGGGTGTATCAGCGCGCCGATCGATTTCAAGACGGAGACCAAAAACTGCCGCAGATGCTGACCACATTTATGGACACGCACCCCGAGCGCTTCAAGAAGGCGAGCATTCGTGGCCGCGCGCGCACGTGGCAGCTTCCCATCACCGATGACGACAATCGAGGTGGGGGTGACGGGGTGTTCGTGGCAGGAGACGCGGCGCACGCCATCGATCCGCTCTCCGGTGAAGGGATCTGGCAGGCGCTTCACACGGGACGCAGCGCGGGGGTGCAGGCGGCGGCGGTCATCGCCGGCCGTCGCTCTTTGTCCCACGCCCACGCCGACCACGCCCGGTTGCTTGAGCGCGACATCGTTCGTCCTGCGCGGAGGCGTCTCCAAATACAAGAGGCGATCGGGTGGCTTGTCCGTCGACGACTGTACGAGCACCGAGCGGTACGCACGATCTTGAGGTGGGGCTTCACGCGGCCGTGGCTGGAGGTGAGCAAGGCGCTGCATGGATGAGCCAGTAAAGACCCGCTCCACGGAGGGCTCTACCCCGGCGCGGTTGGGTGGCGCGATGCGGTCTCGAGGGGAGGCCCTGTGGCTAGCCCTGGTGCTCTTTGGGGCCACATGGCTGTACAGCACCTGTCTCGGGGTGGACTACGCCGCCGATGATTTTTGGCAGATCGCGGCCATGGAGGGCCTGTTTGGCGAGCCAAACCCGTTCAGCCTCTATGCGTTCGCCCTCTCTGACCCCGCGATCACTCAGGCTCACATCACGCGGGGGAGCCTCCCGTGGTGGACCGTGCCGGGCTGGGAGTTCGCGATGGTGCGACCCTTGTCGAGCCTGACCATCGCGATCGATCACTGGATCGCGCCGCGCGAGGTGTGGTGGCACCACGTCCACTCCCTGGTGTGGCTATGGGCGGTGTTGATCATGGCGTGGCGTTGGCTGGGCCGCGTGGTCTCGCCTGGCGTCGCCGCGGGGGCGCTGCTGCTGTTCGCCGTCGACGACAGCATCGGGGTCTCGTTGTCATGGATCGCCAATCGCTGCGCATTCGTGAGCATGTTCTTCTCGATGTGGGCGCTGGATATCCACGTGCGCAGGACGGGGATGGTTCGAAGCGGCGAGGCGATCGCTGATGACGCGAGGACTCGCGGGTGGGAATTGTTGGCGTGGGTGTTCGCGTTTATGGGGAGTGAGTACGCGACGTGTGGGGTAGCCTATGTGGTGGCGTGGCAGCTCATGGTGTCACGGGCGTCGTGGCGATCACGCATCGTCGCGTGCGCCCCGGCCATCGGTGTCACGGTGATCTTCATTTTGACGTTCATGCTGATGGGCGGGAGCGCGAGCGGGCTGGCAGAATACGCTGACCCGATTCACGACCCGCGTCGCTTCCTCACGGAGATCGGGCACAAGTTCCCCCGCCTGCTCGGCGAGGCCTGGTTGTCCATCGGGGGGGACTCCAAATGGATCTTGCAGCGGCTGTATCGCTGGCCGGAGGTGGCGGAATGGTTTGGGGACTGGAAGTTTTTGCTCCCGACAGAGCCGTGGCGTCACGCGCTGATGAGCGCGGCGGGGCTCCCGCTCGTTGGGTTGGTCGCGTGGGCGAGCGGGCGAGGCCTCAAGGCTCATGCGCGGCGGGTGATGTGGGCCGCGGTGCTCGGCAGCATGTTGTCGTCGGTGCCGCTGTGCTCCACGGTGCCGCAAACACGACTCCTGGTCTTCCCCAGCCTCGGTCCCTCCGTCGCTCTCGCCTTGATGGCGCTCGGGGCGGGGCGAATTTTTGTGCGGGCGTGGTCCCAGGAGAATCGGACTCAGCGACTTCGGGGGGTCGTCGGGGCGTCAGCGCTCATCCTCGCGACAGGGAGCATGGCGACCGTGGATCTGGTGCTCGACGCGAAGCGGACGCGGTGGCTCGCAGATATTCTCCAGCGCGGCCAAGGATCCTTGCGCGCGCATCTTCGGACGGGGGCGGCGACGGATTCATCCCTCAACGACGCCAACGTCGTGGTGTTGTCGGCGCCAGGCTTTATCCTGGGGGTACACGGCATGACCATGCATCGGCTGTACTCTGGAA
>CALKDV010000468.1 GCA_938084085.1 uncultured Nannocystaceae bacterium | reverse complement strand
GTTAGATAACCATAGCGCTCCGCCATTCACAGTGTAAAGATCTTCCGAATGTCGAACGAGGACCTCACCCCTACGGCGCCCGACGACCCCTCCGCGGACAGCCCTGCACTCGTGCGAGATTTGCACGCCTCCTTCAGCGATCACCTCAAACGCGCCCTCGATTTTTCAGTGGACGACAGCGAAACGTCGCTCGCGTGGGTCGACCACTACCTGCACACGCTCCGCGGGGAGACGCGACGTCCTATTTTGGAGATTGTCGCCGCCGAAGCGGGGGCCTACTTCGGCGAGGTGATACGCAAAGAAATCGGCGCGCGCTGGGTGAGCGACGGCAGCGACCCGCGACGACTTAGGCTCTTGCTTGAGCCGCAGTTCTTGCACTTCTCCCCGATCGACCAAGCCTACGAGGTGCTGCTGGGAGAGGAGATTGTCGAGAGCGATCCCCGGCTGCCCGACGGGGCCCCCTTGGACCCAGACTTTCATCCGAACGACTCCCTCCCCAGCGAGCCTGCCCCCCGGGCGCCGGAGTCCGCGCCACTACCGGACAGACAATGGCTGGCCGAAGCCTTGAAGAATCGCCCACAGGTCACCAGCCAGGAGTACTTCAGCCTCACCGGAAGGTTCGAGACCCTCCGCCTGCTGCTCGAGTTGCTCGCCCAAAAGTGCGCATCAGAAGGTCGCGAACCCCGCAAATATGAGCTGGCCGACTATGTTTCGGTCCTCGCAGGCACAGAGGCCAACTAGCCCTCGCAAAGACCGTGTAAACTTCGGTTCGATGGCGACTTCGGTCGAAATGCCCTTGAAAGAGACCATGAGGGCACTCGCGGGAACGCCTCCTACCGAGAAGGAGCGGATCGCTCTCCTCTCTTGGGCCGCGGGCCGGTGGAATCTGTTGTTGGGAAAACACCGGGACGCCGAGCGGCTCTTGCGTCAAGCGCTCGAGGCGGCGCCCGAACTTCGCCCCGCCATGCGGCTGATGTCCACGCTCCATCGAACACGCCGAGATGTCCGGGGCTTGGTCGAGTTTATCGACGCTGAGATCCGCGCCACCCGACACCCGAAGGAAGCCGCGGCGCTGTATCGAGAGCGAGGCCTGATCGTCGAAGCCCAATTTGGTGACCTCGAGGCGGCGCTCGAGTGTTACCGCGCCGCGCTCAACGCCTCCGGGGGAGACCTCCCGTCGCTCCGAGCGGCCGAGCGCCTATATTTGTCTCGTGGCGATCTTCCCGGGCTCACGCAAAACCTCGAGCACCAGCTAGAATTCCTCGGCGACGGTCGCCCACTCGCGCCCCTCCTTCATGAACTCGCACTCCTCGAACTCCACCGCGGCGGCAACAGCAACCTCGCCGCGGATCTTTTGGCGGCGAGCCTAGACAGCTCCCCCGGACACGTGGTCCTCGCCACCGACCTCATGCGGGCCAGCGAGATCATCGGGGATGACGCGGGCGCGATTAAGGCCCTGGACCACGCCGCGGAGCACCTGAGCCAACACGGCCGCGCGCTGCTCATGGCGCGCGTGTCCGCCGTGCTCCGGGAGTCCGGCAAAAAGAAGCACGCGGTGGCGCTCATCCGCGCGGCTGCCTTTGAGCATGACGACAACCTCAGCATGTGGAACAGCCTCCGAGATCACGCGATCGCGGCGGGTGCGTACGAGACCGCCGTCGACGCCTCCATCCGAATCGCGGGGTTGCTGCACCCCGACGACTGCACCGCGCGCGCGGAGGCGTTCTACCAAGCAGGCAAACTCGCGACGCGACGCACTGCGCGGATCGACGTGGGCATCTCCGCGCTGCTCCGCGCGCTACGCGAAGATCCCGATCATCTGCCGGCCCTCGAGGAGGCCGCGCGACTTCTTTTCTCCGAACGTCGCTATGCTCAACTGCTTGAGGTGCTCGAGCACCAAGCCCAGACCGCAACCGGTCGAGGCCTGACCCGCAAAGAGGTCTCCTTGGCGCACCTCCGGGTCGGACAAGTCCTCGAACGCCATCTGTCTCGCCCCGAGGCCGCCCTGCGCGCCTATGAGCAGGCTGTGGAATTTGCGCCGGAGTTTCGGCCGCCAAAAGACGCCATCGAGCGACTGCTCCACGTCCAGTCCGACACACAAGGGCTCCTTAAGTTCTATAAGCGTGAGCTCGAGTCCACCAGCGACCCCGCGCGCAGGAGCTTTCTTCACGCCCTCTCCGGCCAGCTCTCCACCCGAATCGGAGACAACAAGGTCGCGTCCAAGCACCTGGTCGCGCTGCTCAAGAGTCAGCCCGATCACTTGATCGCGCTGCAGTCCCTCGCGAGGCTGATGGCCAAGCAGGGCCGCACCCAAGAGCTCTTGAAGATCACCGCACGCGAAGCCAGCCTCACCGAGAGCCCATCGAGAAAGGCGAAGCTGCTCCACCGCTGCGGAGAGTTGCACCTCGAAGCGGACGACATCGACCGCGCCCGCACGTGCTTCGAGCAGGCGCTCGACGCCCGCGATGACTTCGTCCCCGCTCTTGAGATGCTGCACGTGGTCCTCAAGCGCCAAGAAGATTTCCCAGCGCTCATCGAGTCACTTCAGCGCCGACTCCTCTACGCACCGGATCGCCACTCCCGCGCGACCCTACACATCGAGATCTCGATGCTCCTCGCCACGGAGCTAGGGAAGCCCGAAGAGGCCCTTGACATGCTTGATGTGATGCTGAGCCGCTGGCCAGAGCATCTCCCCGCGATTCACATGGCCTCGCGGCTCGCCGAGTCTCTCAACGATTGGCGCAAGCTCACCTCGATTCTCGACGCGCACATCCTCTCGACCCGCTCCACCCGGGGCCGCGCCCTGCTGCTGCATCAAAGCGCGCTCATTCACTCCCGACATCTTGAAGACGATGAAACCGCCTGCCGGCTGTTGACGCGCGCTCTCTCTTTTTGGCCAGACCTCGGGGTCGCGCGTGCCAAGTTGCTGCAACTGTATGAGAAGCTCGGTCGCAGCCGCGAGTTGCACGCCCTGGCGGAGGCGGCACTCGACGTGGAACGAAGCCCCGATGCGCGCGAGGCTCTCGCGCTTCAGCTCGCCGAATTAACCCCTCGCGTCGAGGTGGCCATGCAGTATCTCGAGCCGGTGGCGAAGGCGCGCCCCGACGATTTCGTCACCCAGCAGCGCCTCGCTCGCGCCGCGCTGTACGCCCGCAAGGATCTACAAGAGGCCACCGCGCGAGGCCGGATTGCCACGATCGTCGACGAGGCCGCCGAACCCGATCGCAAGGAGGTCCACACCCAAAACTACCTCGCAGGTTGTGCGCTCGAGCGGGCCAAAAAACTCGACGAGGCTGACGCGCTCTTCGCGGCAATCCTCGATGAGGATCCGGAGTTCGTTGTCGCGGTCCGAGGTCGCCGACGTATCAAACTCCTGCGATCGGAGCTCGCCTCCCCTCTGACTCAAGAGGCCCTCGACACATCTGAAAGCTCGTCCGATGTCGAGGCCGCATCCCTGGCCAATATCGCCGCCGAAATCATGGAGCGGCGCGGCCGCTACGACGAGGCGCTCGCCCACCTCAAGCGAGCTCGCACCCATGCCCCCGACTATCTCCCCGCGCTCCACACTGAGGCCCGCGTCTTATCTCGCCAAGCTGGCACCGCCGCGATCATCCGGGCGATCTCGCTCGAAGAACGTATCGCGGAGCACACCTCTTCCCCACGTCACAAGAGTCGAGCGCTCGTCCGCGCGGGTCGCCTCGCGCTACGCAGAGCTCCCCAGGGCTCCCCTGCTCCCGAGGTGTGGCGTCTGCTCGGCGAGGCGCTCACCCACGATCCCGGGAATGATGCAGCGGCGATGTGGCTTATGAGGACGCTCGTCGAACACGGGCCCGAACAAGCGCCCGACCTCACCGCGGCCATCGAGCGCCGGGTCGAGATTCTCGCAGCCGAGTCGAGGATCTTGGCCGCCGACGTTCAACTCGCAGGGCGAATCTCGCTGGAGACCGTCGGCGCGGAGGCCTCGATCAAAGTGTTTCAGCTCGCCCTGTCGCACGGCGCGGAGATCACATCGCTCGCCCCCGAGCTCGCCAACCTCTACACGCAGGTCGGTGACTGGACGCGCTCCGTGGAGACGCTGCGGACAATGCTGGAGGGCGCTCCCCCCGAGCGGACCGCGGCCATCTCCTACTACATC
>CALKDV010000467.1 GCA_938084085.1 uncultured Nannocystaceae bacterium | reverse complement strand
GAGGACACCGCAGAGGACGCGGTCGAGGACGCCCCCGCAGATGAAGGGGAGCCGTCGGCGACCCCGGGCGAGGAATCTCCGTCGTGAGTGGAGCGCGCGAAGGGCTGCGGCTCCAAAAACTCATCGCGGAGGCGGGGATCGCCTCCCGGAGAAAAGCGGAAGAGATGATCGACGCGGGCCGCGTTTCGGTGAACGGGAAGGTGGTTCGCACCCAGGGCGTCCGCGTGGATCCGGAGCGGGACAAGGTGGAGGTTGACGGCCAGCGCATCGAGCCAGAGCGGAAGGTCTACTACCTACTCCACAAACCTGACGGGGTCGTGTGCTCCGCGGAGCCCCACACCGACGATCAGGGCCGCAGCACGGTGCGGTCGCTGATGTCCGGGGTGCGCGAGCGCATCTATCCGGTCGGGCGGCTCGACTACCACACTCGCGGGCTGCTCTTGATGACCAACGACGGCGCGTTGTCGGACGCCATGACCCATCCGCGCAGCAAGGTCGAGAAGGTCTATCACGTGAAGTTTCAGGGGATCCTGACGCCCGACGCCCTCAAGGCGCTCAAAGAGGGCGTGGTGCTTGAGGACGGGGTGAAGACCCAGCCTGCGACGGAGGCCTTCGCCATCCGCACCACGGAGACCAACACGTGGGTGCAACTCGGGATCGTGCAGGGGCTCCATCGCCAGATTCGTCGCATGGGCGATGCGATCGACTTCCAGGTACTTAAGCTGATCCGGGTGTCCATCGACTCTTTGGGCACCGAAGGCCTGGGAGAGGGACATTTTCGTGCATTGACCCAAACGGAGGTGGAGAGCCTCCGAGCGCATATCGCGCGAGTCGCCGCTGTGCGCCCTGGACAGCGACGATGAGGGGGCTTGCGCCGCCGGAGGTGTCGGTGTAGCTTGCGCGCCCCTGGACGGTCTTCTCGACTATTCAGAACCGTCCAGATTCAGAGGAAATTTCATGGCCAAACTGTCCCAAGTTCTGCGCGACAAAAAGCGCGAGAAGATGATCGCCAAGCACGCTTCAAAGCGGGCCGAACTCCGCGCCAAAATCAAGCGTGAAGACGTCGACCCCGACGAGAAAGACGCGCTCATCGCAGCGCTCGCGAAGCTCCCCCGCAATTCATGTCCAACACGGCTCACACGCCGATGTGAACTCACCGGCCGCAGCAGGGCCGTCTATCGCAAGTTTGGACTCAGCCGCATCGCGCTGCGTGAACTCGCGCTTCGTGGCGACCTCCCCGGCGTCACCAAGTCCAGCTGGTAAGGAAGATTATGCGCAAAGGAATTCATCCTGAGTACAAGAAGGTCCTCTTCCAAGATTCGTCCACGGGCGAAGAGTGGGCGGGATTCTCCACGATGTCCTCGAGCGACAAGCGCGAGGTAGACGGAGAGGAAGTCCCCGTCATCAAGCTTGAGATCTCCTCCGCGAGCCACCCCTTTTGGACCGGCCAGGCGCGGACCCTCGACTCCGAGGGTCGGATCGATCGCTTCAAGCGACGCTACGCTCGCAAGGGCTAGAAGCATCGCTGCACGCCGCCCCTACGGGGGATGGAGTGACCACGACAAGAGCGCCTACGGGCGCTTTTTTCGTGGGTACGCGCGGGGAGCATCCGGCTATGCTCCTGGGGTGACCCCTCCTCGTCAACGAACCCGCCCTCGGCCACCGCAAGCTCCCTTCATGCGTGGCGCCACCAAGGTGGAGCCTGAGCACATTAGAAAACTCCTTCGGGCAGCGCTAGAAGGAGGTGCCGACTTCGCGGATGTTTACTTCGAGTACCGGCGCTCACGCTCATTCGTAATGGAGGATGGTCGGGTGCGCACCGTCGGAGGCGGCGTGGACCTCGGCGTGGGGATCCGTGCCGTCAAAGGGGAGGCGGTTGGCTACGCCTACGCGGAATCGCTGGAGCTCGACTCCATGCTCCGCGCGGCCACCACCGCTGGCCAAATCGCGCGAGCAGGCCGGCGCAAGCGGGTCTCCGTTCAACGTCGCCGCATCCGCGCCATGTATCGGCCGACCCTTGAGGTGGTGGACATGGACGGCGCCGACTGTGTGGCGTTGTTGCGGCGGGCGGACAAGGCCGCTCGCAAGGTCTCGAGGAAGATCGTGCGCGTCGACGCGTCGCTCTCCGCCGTTCACAAGGAGGTGTTGGTGGCTTCGAGCGACGGCGCCATCGTCTTTGACGAGCAGCCTATGGTGCGCATGGGCGTCTCGGCGGCGGCGCGCGCCAAGGGACGCACCGAGCAGGGGTCGAGCGGCGGCGGAGGGCGTTTCGGCCTTGAGTATTTTGACGCACACACCCCGGAGTCACACGGGGAGGAGGCCGCCCGGGTGGCGCTCGTGAATCTCGACAGCCGAGAGGCACCCGCGGGGACGATGCCGGTGGTGCTGGCCAACGGAGACTCCGGCATCTTGCTGCACGAGGCGGTGGGGCACGGCCTCGAGGCTGACTTCAACCGCAAGGAGACCTCCAACTACACCGGGCAGATCGGCAAGCCGGTCGCGTCTCCGCTGGTCACCGTGGTGGACGCCCCCAGAATCGGGGGTGAGCGGGGCTCCATCAACGTGGACGACGAGGGGGTGGTGCCTTCGTCGCATCGCCTCATCGTAAACGGCAAGCTGCGACGTTATCTCTACGACAAAATCAGCGCGAAACACTTTGGAGTGGAGCCCACTGGTAGCGGTCGCCGGCAGAGCTTTCGCCACGTCCCCATGCCGCGCATGAGCAACACGTACATGGAGGCGGGCGAGGACGCGCCCGAGGACATCATCCGCTCCGTGAAGCGTGGCATCTACGCCGTCCGGTTCAGCGGTGGGCAGGTCAACATATCGAACGGGGACTTTGTGTTCTCCTTAACCGAGGGCTACTTGATTGAAGATGGAAAGGTGACCGCTCCGCTGAAGGGGGCGAACCTCATCGGGAACGGGCCGGACGCGCTCGGCACAGTCAGCATGGTCGGGAACGACTTTCGGCTCAGCGACGGCATGTGGACCTGTGGCAAGGACGGGCAGAGCGTTCCGGTGGGTGTGGGGATGCCGACCGTCAAACTCGACCAGCTCACGGTGGGTGGAACGGCGGTGGGGTCATGAGCGGACCGTCGAGAGCGACGAAGGCGCGTCTAGACGTCCTCGAAGAGGCGGCGACGCGCGCGCTCGAGTGTGCGTCTGCGCTCGGTATCGATCACGCCGAGGTCTCCGCGAGCGAAGGCGAGTCCCTCGAGGTGAACGTGCGACAAGGGGCAACCGACCTCGTCAAAGAGTCCCGCAGTCGTGGGATCGGCATGCGAATTGTCCATGACGGTCGCGTGGCGACGTCCGCGACGACAGACCTCGGCGTCGAGGCGGTGCAGGCGTTTGTGGCGGGGCTCGCCGACATGGTGCGGTTCTCTGAAGAGGACCCCCTCGCACTCCCGCCATCGCCGCGAGAGCAGACCGGCGCGTGGGATGACCTCGATCTCTACGATCCCAAGACGGCGCGTGTCGGGCCTAAGCGCGCCATCTCTATGGCGACGCGGGCGGAGAAGGCGGCGTTTAAGCAAGACCGACGGATCACCTCGTCGGAGGGGGCGGGATTTAGCCGGACCATCGGGTTCTCGGTGCTCGCGACCTCCGGGGGATTCGTCGGCAGGAACTTTGGATCCAACCAGTACCTGGTGGCTCACGTTGTCGCCGACGACGCGGGGGGAAAAAAACGCAATGGCCACTACTGGAGCGGCGGGCGACACTTCGACTTGATCGGTTCGCCCGAGGCGGTGGGGCGCGAGGCGGCCGCGCGTGCGTGTCGCGCCATCGGTTCGCAGAAGATGGCCACCGGTGTCTATCCCGTGGTGTTTGACAAGGAGGCCGCGGGGACGATTCTCGGCTTGCTCGGCAGCTGCATCATGGGGGATCGCATCTACCGGGAGCAGAGCTATTTGGCCGCCCGCCTCAAGGACGCGGTGGCGAGTCCCCTCGTCACAGTGATCGACGACCCACGGATTCCGCGGGGACCCGGCACGCGGCCCTACGACGCGGAGGGTCGTCGAACCCGGAAGAACAAAATTGTGAGCAAGGGAGTGCTCGACGGGTTTTTGCTCGACACCTACAGCGCGCGAAAACTCGACATGAAGCCGACGGGCTCGGCGGCGGGGGGCGGTGGCGTCCCCCATCCAACCTCCAGCAATTTTTATATGAAGGCGGGGCGCCAAAAGCCCGCCTCGCTGCTCAAGGGGATCGACAAGGGGCTCTACGTGACCAACATGATGGGCTTCGGCTTCGACGCCATGACGGGCAACTTCTCGCGGGGCGCCGGAGGGTTTTTGATCGAGGCAGGAGAGCTCACGACACCAGTGGGGGAGATCACGATCTCGCGGAATCTTGATGAGATTCTCAAAGGAATCGTGGCTGTCGCGAACGATTTGGAGTTTAAGACCTCAGTGGCCGCGCCCTCCTTCCGCGTCGATCAGATGACGATCTCTGGCAACTAGAGACCCGCGGGGGGGGACGCCTCCCGGAGGAGCCGCTCGAGCGCCCACGCGTGTGCTCCGGCGGTTCGGCCAGCCAAAATACCGCGGAGATGAGGTGCGTCGGGGTCGTCGTGTGCGAGCGGGGCCCCTCGAAGGTCGGTGACCACCCCCCCCACCGCGAGCAGGGCAGCCATCGGCGCGCACGTGTCCCACACCCTGGTTTTGGGCTCGGCGTACAAATAGATGTCGGCCAGATTGCGGGCAAGCATGGAGAGTTTTACCCCCGTGCTTCCTGCGCGCAGTTGTTGATGCGGCGAGCGTGCGAGCTTGGTGACCATCTCCTCGGTGCGGAGGCTCCGCCCAACGTGACTGATCACGACCCTCGGTGCTCGCGTCTCGGGTGCGGCGGCTCGCAGGGAGTGCGCGCGAGATTCCTCGCCATCGCCGTCGACGACGCCCGCGCGGGGAGTCCCCTCCAGCACTCCCCAGGTGAGCCGCGCCGCGCGAGGCTGAAAGACCACGCCCATTGTCACGGCGTCGCCCTCACAAAGCCCCACGTGAACCGCCCAATCGGGCCCCCCCGCTGCGAAGTCGCGGGTGCCATCGATGGGATCGATGAACCATCGTGGAGCGGAGGCCCGCCCTTCATGATAGCCGCTCTCCTCTCCGACGATTTCATCGCGGGGGAATCGTTCGCGTATTTGACGGACGATGAGCGCCTCGGTCTGTTGATCTGCCAAGGTGACGGGGCCCGCTCCCTCGGGCTTTTGTTGGACCGACATCGGGCCAAAGTCCCCTCGCTGCCACGCGAGGGCGAGGGCACCAGCCTCCATCGCGATGGTCATGGCCGCCTTGTGCCGGGCTTCAGTCGGAGACATGAGCTGGCCTTGCAGGTCTGGCAGGTGCGTGCCCAAGCTCGATGGGGGTCACCCCGCGGCTCAACGCGTCCGACGCGATCTCCTCCGCCAAATCAGGACGGCCAGCTGCTTCGAGATTGCGCGCCAGCTCTCGCGCACCCAAGGCGTAATGGCTCCAGAGGTTTGCTCCGAAGGGGTCCGTTTCAGGCTCATCGGCGCCTTGAAAGTCTGCACGGGTGCCTGCGATCCGCCTGGTCGCCTCCAGGTGTCGCCGAGCCAACGCCTCAGGGGAGACAAAATCGGGCGGAGCGTGGGGAGGGACGACGCGCAACAGCAGGCCCTCGGGGACAAGCGGTATCCGGCCGGAGGGCTCGCTGAATATGTTGGACAGGTACACGGGCGTGTCCCGGAGGGCTGGTGTCTCCAAAATCGCAGAGATCGTCTTCACAGGAAGATCTTGGACAGGCAGATCAGGACGCCGCTGTAAGAGCCACGAGCGGTACCACGGATGGTAGAGCAGCGCCGCGTCGATGTAGAGCGCTTGGCCCGGATTCGGGGAGACGGTGGCGACATAGAGGGCTGGGAACGTACGGTGGTCGTCTGTGCCAATGATGATCGCATCCGGCGTTCCAGGGCTCTCTAGCATGTCTCGCGCATAGACTTCGGTACCTCGGAGCAAGTGTGGGCGCTCGTGCCACGAGCGCATGAATTGGGCGGCGAGGATGGTGATGGCAGCTGGAATCAAGATCGCGCGAACGCGCTGTATGTAGATGTGAGACTGAAAATGGTGGAAGGCGGCGACGAACGCTGGCGTCCAAAGTAGGGCGGGAAGGAGATCGAATCGCTCATTAATCCACCGGCCGAACGGGGTGCTGGGATCGATATTCTGTGCAGAAGGAAACACAATAGTTGTGAGAAGCAGACAGCAGACCCACCCCACGTAAAGCGGGCGCGGCATGTGTTTATGTAGGAGGGAGAACCAGCCTACGACGCCAAGGAGGATGCTGGCGAGCCAGGGGGAGCGCACAGCGCCGACAGTCCAGGTGTCGCCGAGGCTCGCGAGCACCCGTGACAGTCGGGCCGTCAGGGGGGGGGCGCCGTGTTTTTGGATGCTGAGTTGGAAGGAGCCGAAATCCCCACGTGTGACATGGTGAAACCATCCTGACCAGGTTTGCGTGTCTCCCCACCTCCAGGCCCCGCCATCGCCGAGTGCGAGGGTTCCGAAGATGAGGAGACAGATGGAACTCCC
>CALKDV010000466.1 GCA_938084085.1 uncultured Nannocystaceae bacterium | reverse complement strand
ATGAACATCTCCGTGGAGCCTTTGCGCGCGGAGAGCTCGTCGAGCGCGCGTACGCTCGGCGCGGACTCGGGCAGCAGGCCGCGCAGGTCGGTGTTGATCTTGACGCCGCGCCCGACGCTGAGGCATGCGAGCGCCACGAGCAGCCCGGCGACCAAGGTGAGCGCGGCGCGGGTGCGGGTGCGGGTGATGTGGTCGACCACGTCGCGGACACGCCGCGTCCACGCGGAGATTGGTGCGGCGGTGTCATGCGTGGAGGCGGAGGTCATGGGGGGGCGCGATCGGAGCGTTGGGGCGCTCAAGCGGCGTCAGCAGAGATTTGAATCGCGCGGCGCCACCGCCATCGCGTCACCATCACCGGCGCTGTGAAGGCGAGCACGCCGCCGCAAAGGTAGGGGAGGGCGGCGTGGGGTGCGAACGCCAGCAGCACCAAAAAGGTGTACAGCAGCGCCATGTGGAGCCCGAGACCGAGCCATCGCGCGGCGCGCATGGTGTGGGTGACAGCGGCGAAGACAGCCTCCGTACCTGGGTTGTGGTGCAGCGGCGCGCCGATCATGCTGCGCACGGAGAGGGGGTACAAGGTGTCGTAGATCCACACGAAGGGCCGCATGAACGACAGCGAGGGGGGCAGGGCGCTCCCGACCGAGGCAGCCATTACGCGGTCGTGCTCCCCAGCCATCGCCTTCTGGTAGCGGTTCTTGACCTGATCGAAGGAGGCGATTTGTGTGAAGCTGACGAGGGCGGTGATGACGGCGATGGGCCACAGCCACGGCATGGGAGCGGCTGCGCTGAGGTGAACAGCGAGCCCCAGCCACACGCTGGTGTAGACGATGGTGTCGGAGGCGCCGTCGAGGATCATGCCGAGCTTGGAGGACTTGCCAGTCAGGCGGGCGAACATGCCGTCGGAGCAGTCGAAGACCACGGAGAGCACGAGGCAGGCCGCGGCGATCAACGTGAGCTCGGTGCGTTGAGCGGCGGCGCCGGGCTGGGCCCCCATCACGAGCGCCGCGCCCGACGCGACCCCGAGCAAGGTACCGATCACGGTCAAGAGGTTCGGGCTCAAGTAGGCCGCGAAAGGACGGCACAAAACGAGGACCGCGTAGGCGAGCCGACGGTGCAACCACCGATTGATCGGCTCATCGACGATCGGGTTCGGCGTCGCGCGCTCGAACGACCACGGTAAAGGGCCCGGAGGCACAAGGCCGACCGTGTCGTCTGTGGGACTCGCCGTCATCCACGTGCGTTGTTAGCAGAGCCCACTGACCCCACGAGGTGACCGGTTCCCAAAAAACCGCAATTCGCGCAGAGCACGCACTCTTATTTTTCCTCTTCATGCAGCACCAACGGCGCTCGTATCACCGGCCAACCCGCACCCCGGGTCGCTTTCAGAGCGCTCTCAGGGCGTTTTTAGGGGATTAGGTCGGCGGATCCAACAACTCGCAACAAAGCGTAGCGATGGGTGGTGGCGTCGTGTATGACGTGGGGGCCGTCGCCAGTTGGGGCGGTGTGTATCGCGAACGAGGCCGCGGTGATTTCATCTCGGTTTCGTTCATCAACCTGGGCGTGCGACGTCCGCATCGCGCACGGGCACGTCCCTTCAGAGAAAAGTAAGAGCAGGAAAAAATGTCAAATAAGATTTTTGTCGGAGGATTAGCGTGGGCTACGTCGGACGAGGGGCTTCGTGCCGCCTTTGAACAATTCGGTCCAGTCACCGAAGCCAAGGTTATCACCGAGCGTGATACCGGACGGTCCCGCGGGTTTGGATTTGTGTCCTTCGACGACCGCGGTGCGATGGAGTCCGCCATCCAAGAGATGGACGGAAAAGACCTTGATGGTCGTGCCATTCGCGTGAACGAAGCCAATGATCGCCCCGGTGGAGGGCGTGGAGGGCGCGGAGGAGATCGCCGCTAGGCGGTCACTCATCACTTCTTCGGCACATTGGGGGACGTCGCTCGTCCTCCAATGTGCTTTTTTCGTGGTACAAAAACCACGGTCCCTTTAGAAAGCTCCGAGAAAAGATTGTTGCGCTCAAGAAGTCTTCGACTCCCTAGTTCATTGAACTCACCCCATCATCGAAACGTCCTCCCGCACGCGTGGAGGTCCAAATGAGTCGCAGCGGTGACTACAGCCAAGGCAAGCGGCGACGGGAGGCTGAGAAGGCCCGAAAGCGACAAGAGAAAGAGGAGCGGCGGCGTGCCAACCGCGAGGCGAACAGCCAGCGAGACGGCATCCCCATCGTGAGTGCGAGCGAGGTCCAAGGTGGCCTCGGTGACGACGACGAAGAGCGTCCGTCGATGCCGGTGGAGTCAATCCAGCTTGGCGCGGCGACCAAGAAGCGCCGTCGTTCGGGCGGCAGCGGACCCCCGGTGCGATTGTTCATCGGGAGCTTGAGCTGGAACGTGGACAACGAAGGTCTCAAAGAGGCGTTTGAGGCCCACGGCAAGGTGGTCGACGCGGCGGTGGTGCTGGACCGTGACACGGGGCAGTCCCGTGGCTTCGGATTCGTGACCATGGGATCGCGCCAGGAGGCGGAGGTCGCCATGCGTGAGATGGACGGCTCTGAGGTCGACGGTCGACGTATCGCGGTCAAACCCGCTGTGGAACGACAGCGCTAAGCGTCGCTTGACGCGGGGCTGGGGGCGCGGGCCTCCAACGCTTCCCAGCGTGAGGTGAGCGAGGCCACAGAGGTCTTCGCCGCTTCGAGTGCCGCGAACAGTTGCGCCTGCGCCTCGCGGGCTTGCTTGTAAAACGAAGGCTCCGACACCTCGGACTCGATGCGAGCGACCTCCTCTTCAGCCGCCATAATTTGCTCCAAGAGCCCGTCAAGCTCCCGCTGTTCAGCCTTGGAGAGCGTGTCCGCGCTGGGGTTGGCGGACCGTTTTATGGGAGCCGCGCCGCTGCCCTCGGTGGCGGTGGCGTCCGTAGAGGGGGCCCGTTTGGAGGCGGCGGTGCGCGTGACGTACTCCGTGTATCCGCCTTGGTGCTGACAAAATCCGTGGTCTTCGTACACCAGCATGGAGGTGGCGACGCGGTCGAGGAACCATCGGTCGTGGGTGACCACGAGCACTGTGCCCGGGAATTCGAGGAGGGCCTCCTCGAGCGCCGCGAGGGTGCTGACGTCGAGGTCGTTGGTGGGTTCGTCGAGGATGACCACGTTGGCGTCCTCAATGAGGATTTTGGCGAGCGCGACGCGGGCGCGTTCACCACCCGACAGATCGGCCACCCGCTTGCGCTGCTCGTGGCGGGTGAACAAGAACCGCTCGAGGTAGGTGTAGACGTCGGTGGGGCTGCCGTCCCGATCGATCTCGGCGCGGCCGTGGGCCACGTTGTCGAAGATGGAGTCGTCGTCGTCGAGATCGCCGCGTTCTTGATCGAGGTAGGCCACGCGCGTGTTCTTTCCGCGCGTGATCGTGCCGCTCGCCGGAGGCAGGTCGCCGGTGAGGGTGCGAAGCAGCGTGGTTTTGCCGCATCCGTTGGGCCCAACGATGCCGATGATCTCTCCCTTGGACAGGCGCAGCGTGAGGTCGGAGGCGAGGCTGCGGCCACCGATGGCCACCTCAAGCTCGAGGGCCTCGATAATCGTGCGGCCGGAGCGGGTGTGTCCGAGCGACACCTTGGCGGTTTTCTCCAGACGAGCGCGGGGCGCGTCGATGGCTTCATGGGCTCGGTCCACCCGCGCCTTTTGTTTGGTGGTGCGGGCCTGTGGCGTCCGCCGCAGCCACTCGAGCTCGCGCCTTAAAAAGTTGCGGCGGTTGGCCTCGGTGCGTTCGGCATGGGCCATGCGCAGGGCCTTCGCCTCGAGGTAGGAGCCCCAGCCACCCTCGTAGCTGTGAACCTGGCCTTCGGTCACCTCGAGGGTGCGGGAGACCACCCGATCGAGCAGGTAGCGGTCGTGGGTGACGAGGAGCAGGGCGCCCTTGAACGTGGAGACGAGGTGACGCTCAAGCCACTCGATGGTCGCGATGTCGAGGTGGTTGGTGGGCTCGTCCAAGATGGCGAGGTCCGGGGCCGAGACGAGCAGCCGCGCCAAGGCCACCCGCCGTCGCTCACCGCCGCTCATGGCGTCGACGTGGGCGCTCGTGTCGCGAATCCCCACGTGGGCCAAAAACGCCGCCGCGTCGTGTTCACGGTTCCACCCACCAAGCTGCTCGATGCGGTCGCCGAGGGAGGCCTGCTCGGCGAGCAAGGCGTCCATGTCTGCGTTGGGATCGTTGGCTTGGAGCGCCTCACCGCAGGCCTCGTACGCGGACATGGCGGTGCGCCATTCTCCGATGCCCTCGAGCACCGTCTCCAGCGCGGTGGTACCCGCGGTCAGGTCGGGGGCTTGGGACAAATAGGCCACGCGCGCTCCGCCCCGCCACGCGATCTCACCGCCGTCGGCCTGCTCGTGGCCGCCCAAGATCCGCGCGAGGGTCGACTTGCCCGCGCCGTTGTTCCCCACCATCCCCACGCGCTCCCCTTGGTGGAGGCTCAAGGTGGCGTCGGTGAGGACCTCGCGGACACCGTAGCGGCGCTGGATCCCGGTGGCGGTCAAAAGCATGGAGCGGGAGCATAGGGCTTTTTGGTCCAGGGATCTCCCGGCGCTGAAAACGCCGCCCAAGGGACCCTCACCGCCCTTGCGTGGGTGGTACCCTCTGGAACGCGGTCCTATGCACACCCCTTCGAGCGCCCTTCGTGAGCAAATTTTCGTGTCCCAGTCCTCCCGGAGCGTGGTGCGTTGACCGTTGATTTTGCGGAGGCGTCGTCGTGCACACGGCTGGCCGACCATCGATGGCGCGCGGACGTGGACGAGTCTTGGCTCCAAGGGCGCGCCATCTTTGGAGGGATGCAGTCGGCGCTGGCGCTACGGTGCTTTCAGACGCTGGTGCCGGCGACGCGGATCGTTCGGACCCTCAACGTCCACTTTTGCGGACCGTGCGCGGCGGGGACCGTGGACGTGGAGGCGCGGGTGGCCAGGGCGGGTCGGCGGGTTTCGTGCGTGGTGGGGCGCTTGTCCCAGGGGGGGGAGTCGGTGGCGGAGGTGACCGCCACCTTCGCTGAAGATCGCGAGCACTGGCTTGAGCTTGAGGGCCCGCCGCGACCCTCGCTGGCGCCACCGTCCCCCAAGGACCTCTCCGCGAAGCCGGGAATCCCCGCGTTTTCTGGCCACCTCGACATGGACCTGCAAGTGGGCGCTCCCTACAGCGCCGCTGCCTCGGCCCAGGTCGCGGGCTGGGTGCGTTTTCGTCGCGCGACAGCGATGGATGAGGCGCTGCTCGCGGCGCTCGCGGATTGTTGGCCACCGGCGGCGGTCGCGATGATGCCGGCGCCCCGCCCGTCCGCGTCGGTGGACCTCTCGATGCAGTTCCACCAGCCGAGCCGTGTGGCGTCGGAGGATCCTGCCGGTTATTTCGCGTTTGAGGCGTCGTCCGCGGTGGCGCGGGGGGGCTACGCCGAAGAACGTGGGGGTTTGTGGCTTCCCGGAGGCAGGTTCGTGGCCCGGATTCGCCAGCTTCGCGCGGTCTACTAGGTCCAAACGAAAATTCGTCCACGGCGGCCGCACAAAGCGCCGGTTTTCGCCCCAAGAATTTCGCCATCCCCGGTCGCGATCGATGGTCATTTTTTATCGGTTCAGGTAGCGTTCGACCACGCGCGTTTGAGGGAGTCTTTCCCTCCGTTGTTCGCCCCGAACGGGGACGCCGGCGGGCGCGCATGCATCGACAGGCGTGCCTCGCCTCTTTTTACTTGGATCTACCCCATGAATCTCCTTAACCGGTCTTCTTCATTTCGCCGTCGCCTCTCCCTCGCCGTCGTTGGTTGTCTCGGGCTCGTCAGCTGCAGTGAATCGGTCGTCCAAGACACCACCATGGAGGAGACGAGCTCGGGCGCCGAAGAATCGGGACCGGGCGGACCGGATATTCCGACCACCGGTGACGGCGACGGAGACGGAGATGGAGACGGCGACACCACGACGACCATGGGAGACGGAGATGGAGACGGCGACACCACGACGACCATGGGAGACGGAGATGGAGACGGCGACACCACGACGACCATGGGAGATGGAGATGGAGATGGAGATGGAGAGGGAGATGGAGATGGAGATGGAGATGGAGATGGAGACGGAGATGGAGATGGA
>CALKDV010000465.1 GCA_938084085.1 uncultured Nannocystaceae bacterium | reverse complement strand
CACGTACTTCGGCGATCCTGCGCATCCGCTGCGTGCGGGGGCGGCTGATCGCGTGGTCGAACGCGCGCCCATGGGGCACGCGCCGAGTATGAGGGCCAAGCTCTCGGTCCTCAGCGAGCTCGTTCGTCCATCGCACCGGCGCGAGGGGCTGCATTTCTTCTTCACGCCCAACGCCATCACCTCGCGAGTCGTTCGTGGGCTGAGGATGACGGGGCCTCGCCGACCCGTCATCCAAACGGTCATGTCGGCCGACGGCGTCGAGCGGATGGTGCCGCACTTGCGGGGGCTCGACGCTGTGGTGACGCTGTCAGAGCACACGCGCGCGCGACTCGTGGAGAGCGGCCTGGACGGTTCGAGGGTCGTACGGATCTACCCAGGGGTGACGACGCGAGCGCCGCGCGCGGGGCCGACGCCGCGGGTCTTGCTGTACGCGGGCGACCTCGACCCGGTGACGGCGCGGCGCTTGATCACGTGCGCGCGAGTGTTGCCGACCGGGGAGGGGGCGGCGTGGCGCCTTGTGGTCGCCTGTCGTCCCAAGGGAGCGCGAGACGCAGAGGCGAGGGCGCTGTTGCGCTCGGCGCTCAGCGCCGAACTTGGCAGCGGCAAGGTCGAGCTGTTGGGGCACGTCGATGACTTCGACGGGCTCGTTCGGCGCTGCGGGTGCCAGCTCTTCGTGGCGGATCACGTGCGAAAGAAAGTCGACCTCCCGCTGACGTTGCTGGAGGGACTCGCGCACGGGCTCGGCCTCCTCGCGCTTGATTTCAAGCCACTGACCGAGATCTTTGAGGTCGCCGAGGGGCGGGGTCTGCGGGTGGGCGCGCGCCTGCCACTCGCGGCGGACGAGACTCAGCTTGCGCGTGCTTTCTGCGCGGCGCTGCCGGACGATGCCACGTTGAACAGGTGGCGCGTCGACGCCCCCGCGCTGATCGCGGCCCAGTTTTCTTCGAAGCGACTAGCGAGCGGATACCAAACGTTGTACCGACGATTGAATGACCAGCACGGACAATCGAAGCTACTACGATGAGTTCGCGGCGGGCTATGACGACGGGCGCGACGTTGGTTATCACAAGCTGATCGACGACCAAGCGGCGGAGCTGGTCCGTCGGGTTGGGGAGGGCAAGCGCGTGCTCGAGGTGGGGTGTGGGACCGGCCTGGTGCTCGGTCGCATCGCACAGTTCGCGAGCGCCGCGAAAGGCATCGACATATCACCCGGCATGTTGACCCACGCCAAGGATCGGAACTTGGACGTGCAGGAGGCGGACTGCACAGACCTTCCGTTTGAGGACGCGAGCTTCGATGTGGCCTGCTCATTCAAGGTGCTGGCGCACGTCCCCAATTTCGACGCCGCCGTCGCGGAGATGGTTCGGGTTGTGCGGCCCGGCGGTCACCTCGTGATCGACATCTACAACCGCGCTTCGATTCGTTATTTGATCAAGCGGCTCTTTGGCCCGCGGAAGACCTCCGCGACCTTCGACGAGGGCGCGATTGAGACGCGCTTTTGGAACCTCGCTGAGGCGCTGGCGCACGTGCCCGAGCGGACGCAGCTGGTGGACGTCGCCGGGATCCGCGTGATGACGCCGCACCCCGCCGTGAATCGTCTCCCTCTGGTGGGGGCCATGAGTCGGGCGTTGGAGTGGAAGCTGATGGACGGTCCGCTGGCGAGGCTCGGCGGGTTTATGGTGCTCACGTTGGAGCGCACTGCGTGAAGCGCCGGCGCACCCTCGTGGTGACGTCCACGTTTCCACAATACGAGGATGACGATCGGGGCGCGTTCCTGCGTCGTCACTGGGAGCGAGAGGCTGCGAGGGGCCACGATGTCTCGGTGCTCGTACCGAAGACCGCATGGAACGACGATCACTACCGGCCGGGCGTTCGCGTGCGGAGGTTTTCGTACGCGCCGCGCCGCGTGTCGAGCCTGACGGGGCACTTTGGAATCCTCGAGAATATTCGCGAGCGTCCGTGGCGGGCGTGCCTGGTGCCCGCGTATCTGTGGGCGCTCCACCGCGCGGTCGCCAGGGAGCTTTCGGAGGGGAGCTACGACCGCGTGGTGGCGCACTTTTGGCTGCCGAGTGGGGTCGTGGTCGCACGTATCTGCGCTGGCAGAATCCCATTCGAGCTTTACGGTCACGGCACCGACGTCGACATCGTGATGGCCTCGCCCGCGCCGTTGCGGGCTGCGATGGCGAAGCGGCTGGCGCGGGCCTCTGTCATTCATGTGCCGTCGACTCGCAAGCGAGACGCGATCATCGAGGCGCTCGGCTGGCATCACATCGCCCACAAGGTGCGAGTGGAGCAGATGAGTCATGCGATCGCGATGGGCGAGGAGCGGTGTCCCCGTGCGCTTGAGCGCGAGTACATTTTATTTTTGGGTCGCCTGATCGATCAAAAGGGGGTGAACGTGCTGTTGGAGGCGGCGTCGGAGCATCCGGGGCTCTGCGTGGTCATCGCCGGAGACGGGCCGCTGCGCGCGTCCTTGGAACGCCGAGCGGAACAGCTCCGTGTGGACGCGAGGTTTGTGGGCTGGGTGCAAGGGGCGACAAAACGCGCGCTCATTCGAGATGCCGACGCGGTCGTCGTGCCTTCGCGTGCGATCCGAGGACTCAGCGAGGGGGCCCCGCTCGTGGTGGCCGAGGCGCACGCCATGGGGCGGCCGATTGTGGCGTCGGATGTGGGAGGCATCGCGGAGTTGGCAGCGGCCATCGGCGCCCAGCCGCAGCTGGTGCCACCCGACGATCGGGCGGCGCTCGCCCGGGTGTTGGGGCGTCTTTAGTACAGACGAGGGACCCCTAGGTCGCGCGCTGCGATGTCGGGAGGGCGCTGCGGGCTTGCGACAGCGCTTGACGGAGCAGAGGAATGATCTCCCGCTCATCGGGAGTCTCCACGATCTGAATGTCGTCACCTTGGTGGGCTCGGACGGCGTCCCGATACTGCGCCAAGGTCCACCCGCTCGTCTGCGCGTTGCCGCCGGGTATTGGTCGGCCAGCGGCGTCGTAACGACAGGCACCGGGTGCGAAGAAAATGACCGACCAGCGCTCACGCTGAAGCCTCTCGAGGAAGTCATCGTCGGAGGTGGCTGATACGAAGCTGGGGTCGCCGAGGTGTGGCGGCAGCATCTCGGTGGCTCGCACCGCCATCTGTGGATCACATCCACGCGCGAGGACGCGCTTGTCGGTATGATCGAGTGAGGGGGGATCGCCGACGCCCTCCGCGATCTGTCGCATCATGCGGGCTCGGGGGTCGCTCGGGTTGTTGTGGTCTTGGCTCATGATGGACGTGGCAGGCTCGCTGCTACGAAGACTACCGCGGATGAGGCGCGCGCAGGTTCGTTCGCGGCTCGAATACGGGAAGAGACCGACGCGATGCCGGCTCCGCGCGCGAGGCGTGCAGATCTAGCTGCCGTTGGGGACAGGTCGACGGGGCAGCCGCCCGAGCCAGCATTCGACGATGAGGGCGTGCGGCAACGTGAGTGCCGCCAGGGGAACGATGGCCGAGGCGAGGACGTCGGAGTGACTCCATCCGCCGTCTGTGGAGGCGAGTGCCCAACCGAGTCCCACTATCGCGACGCCCGCGAGTCCAACCACCAGCTCCAGGCCGCGTGGATAGGAGCGACCCAGGACTCCCCGCGACAGGCGGCGCCCTCGGACCGCCAGGATGTGGCTCGGCGCGTGCCACCCCCCGAAATATACGGCGAACCCGAGCAGGCCCGGGGTGAGGAGCAACATCGTCATGAGCGCGGAGGACTCCCACAACTCCCGCGGCCGAACGCTGGAGAGCGCGAGCACCACGATGTGCTGGACGGCCAACACTCCCGCGATCACGGCGGCCTGTTCGATCGACACGAGGGGGAGGAACGATACGCCCGTCAGCGCCTCCACGAGCGGACGCGTGGCTCCCCAGTCCGCGAGGATCGGGACCCCAACAACGGCGAGGCCGCGGCTGAGGATCGCGAGCGGTGTGGGCCGAAGACCGAGCAGACCTCGCAGATCTCCTTCGCCAAAATGCCACACGGAGACCGCGAAAAATGCCGCGGAAAACAAGGGCGCGTGCTCGGTCCAGGTGAGGCAGATGACGGCCACTACGCCTGCGTACATGACGAGGAGGGGACACGCGTGACGCAGGCCCCGCGCGAACAAGAACTCTAGGTCATAGGCGCCGTGCGGAATTCCGGAAACCAGCGCGAGGGCGAGCGCTGCGGGGGCGACCCTCTCCATCGGCAGCCCCAGCGCAGACGCCGACGCGACGATCAGAGTGAGGGACAGGGCGAGCCGACGCCCTGCCTTCATCGCGCACCTTCGTGCAGCGCTGGATACACACCGTACGGCGGCTCCACCGCCCACGGTGTGTGACGTAGCGCGGGGAGGGCACTCTTCAAGAATGGACCCCACGGCAACGTGGAGAAGACGATCTTTAACTCTTCACGGAGCGACGGTCGCTCGTCGAGGAACCGCAACACGGAGTCGGCCTCGGTGTCACGGAGGAGGGTTTGGAGGGCCCTGGTCGCCTGTTGGGGCGCGTGGTGGATCATGTGGAGCAGCGTGGTGTCGTAGGCCCGAAATCGCCACGCGGGTGCTGGGAGCGGGGTCGGGCGGCCGGTCGCCCAGGTCTTCGCGAGGTGCTCGGTTTGCTGCTGAATACGCAAAAAAGCGTACCCCGTGGTCGGCTTGGCCATCCCGCCCACCACGCCGAGGTTGAACGCGCGAGGACCCCGGCGCTGAGGAAGTCGCTGCTCAAACATAGGGATGGCCCCGTACTCTTCTCGGACGATGTCGCAGTCCGCGAGCCCACGACGTTTGAGCTCGCGGTGAACACACCTGCGATGTTCCGCGCTGCCAAGTGGTTTGGCAGAGAAAACAGTGTGCTCGTGCAGGACCTCGCTCGACGAGAAGGGCAAACGGTACATAAACGTGGGGCCCTCCCGCTGGGGGACGTCAAAGTCCATGAGTGTAAACGTAGAGGGGTCGAACCGCGGCGTGTCACTTCGAACGACCACGCCGGCGAAGTGCTGCCACACGGGATACCTAGGTTCTTGAGTCGCGTCAAAGAGGCAGCTTTGGAAGGCGTACGGGGCACGAAGCGTGCGGTCGGCGAGGTGAACGCGAGCCTCTCGGTAGGTGGACTCTACGCGCTGTACGCTGCCGGTGACGAACGCCACCCCGGGGAGGGCTTCGAGCGCGGCGCGGGATCTCGACTCAAACTCGTGGCTGTCGACCGTGCAGTACCGGAGTGACTTGAGTGAACGTGTCGTCGACCACCCCGGGCCCGCGACGCTCATCCGCGCCCAGGATTTCAGAGGAACATCGAGGGGGAGCACGCGGCCCGGTTGTTCGGCCCAAAAACTCCACAGCTTGTGCGGGTGACCGCCGTGGTCCTTGTCGACGAGGGCCACGCGCACCTGCGGTTGAACTCGCTTCAGCCGAAGCGCGAGTGACAACCCCGCGCAACCAGCTCCGGCGATGAGAACGTCAACCTCCACAATGGAGAGCCTGGCCCGGTTTTTTGCGCCGTCAAGCCTCGTGATGTTCAAATGTTATTCAGCCCCAAGGGGGGCCTATATAGGCTCAGGAGTGGAATTCTCCTCGTGACGGAGAACATCTCGGAGCAGCACCTCGATCAGCCCGCGGGCGCGTGCGGTGCCCGCGGTGATGTGTTCGTGCACGGCCTCATCTTCGGGGTTTTCAGATTGGCACAGCGCGGCGTAG
>CALKDV010000464.1 GCA_938084085.1 uncultured Nannocystaceae bacterium | reverse complement strand
ATCCTCAACGAGCACCGCAAAACGCCGCTCGCCGAGGACTGGCTTCCGATCTCAGGATTTTGCGACGCTTGCGGCCACGATGACGTCGCGTTTTGCTGGGACGGTGACTGGACTGTGAGTCACCGCTGCCGCGCCTGCGAGCACGAGGGCGAGACCGATCTGCGGGAAGGTGGCAACATTAAGCTCCCGTGGCGCATCGACTGGCCCATGCGCTGGGCGTACGAGAGTGTGTGCTTCGAGCCCGGCGGCAAAGACCACTCGAGCGCGGGCGGCAGCTACGACACGGGCAAAGAGATCGCAAAACTCTACGACTTCCAAGCCCCCGAGTACGTGGCCTACGACTTCGTGCGTATCAAGGGCGGCGGCGGCAAACTCTCAAGCTCCGCCGGCGGCGCGGTCACGGTGTCCGACTGCCTCAAGGTCTACGAACCCGAGGTGCTGCGCTGGATCTTCGCGAGCTACCGCGCGAACACGGAGTTTCAAATCTCGTTTGACCTCGACGTGCTCAAACTCTACGAGGACTATGACAGCGCGGTGCGCGTCGCCTACCAGACCGACGACGGCGGGAAGAAAGACAAAAAGCGAGCAGCCGCGCGGCGCACACTGGAGCTTGCAAGCCCCACGAGCCATCGAATCGTCAGCGGCGATGTCATGCCGCGCACCCTCCCGTTCCGTCCGCTGTCGATGACCCTGCAGATCTTCGACGGCGATCTTGAGCGCACGCTGGACCATTACGTGGCCGCGGGCGCCCTCGACACCGACGAGGAGCGCGCCCGCTTCATGAGCCGCGCAGCCCGGGTGTGGCACTGGATCGAAAACTTTGCCCCCGAGGAGTTTTGCTACCGCATTCGCACCGAGCCGGTGACCCGCGATGTGGACGGCGACGCGCGCATCTTGTTGCAGCGGCTGGTGGACGCGCTCACGGAGCGCCCCGACATGGAGGAACCCGCGCTCATCGAGGTGATCAAGGCGCTGCCAGAGGGTACGGAGATGAAGCGTGCCGACTTCTTCCCCGTGGTCTACGACCTCGTGATCGACCGCCCCAAAGGACCGAAGCTGAGCACCCTGCTCATGACTATGGGCCTTGAGCGCGCTCGCAGCCTCCTCGCGCCAAGTGCACGCGAGACACCGTGAGGATGAGGCGGCCCGTGGGCACGGACTCGTTGAGTCAAAAACGCCGTTCTGATTGAGTGATGTCATCTGCGCCGCTTGATTTCGCGCACCCGCCCCGGATCTTCCTCGCGCCTCGATGGACGCTGCCGCTTCGTTGACGTCGCTTGGCTTCGCTTCGTAGGCTATCGCATGACTTTAAAACACCTGGCGGCATGCATGCTCGCCGGCGGACTCGCCACCGCGTGCACCGCGTCGAGCTCCGACGACAACTCTCTCACGTTGACTGGCGCAGAGGACACGGGCACCGACACGGGCACCGACACGGACACCGGGGACGACACCGGCACGGAGACCGGCGCCACGTGCATGGATCCGCTCGCGGAATGTGGTGGCGAGTGCGTGGACCTAGAGATCGATCTGCAACACTGCGGCGCTTGCGACACCGCGTGCGCGGAGGGAGAGCAATGCGAAGTGGGCGTGTGCACCCCCAAGATCTGGCGCGGCGCCGAACTGCTTGAATTTGATGAGGCGGGCAACGCGAGCGCCCCCGAGATCGCCTCGGACGCCGAAGGTAACGCCGTGGTCGTGTGGAGCCAATCCGACGGCAGCCCCCTCACCCACATCGGCGCCATCCGTTACGATCGCGACTCCAACGCATGGGCTAACGCCAAGCCCATCGAGTTCGACAACGCGGGAGGGGCTTTCAAACCCGAGGTCAGCGTCGCCAACGGCGGCAACGCGATCGCCGTGTGGGAGCAGGGCAACGGAGGGTCACTTCAAGACGCCCTGGCGAACCGTTATGATCCCACGACCGACGCATGGGGCTCGGTCATCCCCCTTGAGACCAACAGCGCCGGCAACGCCTCCAACCCGCAGATCGTCGCCGCGGGAAACGACACCGCCTTCGCCGTTTGGACCCAAACAAACGGCAGCAGCCTCGACGTGTGGTCCAACCGCTACTACGTGCCTACGGGCACCTGGCTGGGAGCGGAGTTGATCGAACAAAATGACGTCGGACCTGCTTTCTTCCCCCAGGTCGCGGCCGACGCCGCGGGCAACGCCTTCGCGGTGTGGTTTCAGTGGGATGGGGAGCGCAACAATATCTGGTCCAATCGCTACGACTCCAGCTCCGACAGTTGGGGGCTCCCCGAGCTCGTGGAGACAGAGGACACCGGCACCGCTGGTGCGGTACAGCTAGTGGCCAACGCCAACGGCGACGCCGCCGTGATCTGGATTCAAAACGACGGCACCCAAGACAACGTCTGGGTGCGCACGTTTGACGCGGCGACAACCACGTGGGGCGAGGCCACAATGATCGCGGACGAAGAAGGCGACGCCTCCCGACCCCAGATCAGCATGAGCGACACAGGCCACATCTTCGCGACATGGATGCACTACGACAGCGGACGCTTTAACGTGTGGTCCAACAGCTACAGCCCAAGCCTCAGCACCTGGGGACGCCATGAGCTACTGGAGACCAACGACGCTGGGAACGCGTGGGATCCCCAGGTGAGCGCGGACGCCAGCGGCGACGCCATGTTCGTGTGGGCGCAAAGCGACGGCGCCGTGCAGAGCATCTGGGCCCGGCGCTTCGACGCCGACGCGAGCGGATGGAGTAGCCCAACCTTGCTCGAGACTGATGACGTAGGCGACGCAGAGCTTCCCCAGGTGGCGACGGACGCGAGCGGCAACGCCTACGTCACATGGACCCAGTTCGACGGCGCCCGCAGCAGCCTCTACGCCAACGTCTTCCGGTAGGGCCACCCGCACCGGGGGCGTGCCCCTTCCTCACTCCAGCAACTTTCGGCCAAACAGCCGAACAGGGTTCCGTGTGGGTATTTTCGCTCCGGACCGCCACCACCCTCGCGACAGCGTGCAACCGACTGCACGCCGAGAGGGTCCCTTCGTGCCGAGTCGTTGACCCCGTCTCGCCCCATCAGGTACGGTCGCCGCGCGTATGGCTGAAGAAAAGAAGCACGAATGGATCGCCCCTCCTCCTGGCGAATTTGGGGGCCATCCCCGAGGACTCTGGATGCTCTTCGGGAGCGAGTTTTGGGAGCGCTTTTGCTACTACGGCATGCGCGCCATCCTGGCGGTCCACGTGGCGCAGGCTTTCTTCGCGCACCTCGGCGACGGCGCCGAGTCCGAGGCCAGCCTCACCTACGGCGGCTACACCTCCATGGTCTACATGACCGGCCTGTTGGGCGGCTACGTTGCGGACCGAATCCTCGGCTACCAACGCTCCATCATGCTCGGCGGCAGCATGATGGCGGCGGGCATGTTCATGCTTTTGTCTCCCGATCTCACCAGCTTCTTGGTGGGTCTGGCGCTGCTGGTCGTCGGGAACGGGCTGTTTAAGCCGAATATCTCCACCATGGTGGGACAGCTGTACGAGCCGGGAGACAGCAGGCGCGACTCGGGCTTCACCATCTTCTACATGGGCATCAACGCCGGCGCCCTTATCGCGCCGCTCATCACCTCCACCTGGATCGGCGTGACCTACGGCCTCAAGTGGGGCTTTTTCGCCGCCGGCATCGGCATGATCTTCGGCTTGATGGTCTTCCAGCTGCTCAAATCGTGGATCGGCCATGTGGGCAAGCCCCCCAAGGGCAAAGAGGGCTACGGCTCCATGGGATTGGTCCTGGTAGGCGGGCTCGTCCTCGCCGCCCCGGTGTACGTGCTCTTGAGCAAAAGCGAGGTCCTCGGCGCCATCTTGGGCCTGCTGCTGCTGTTTTTGGCGGGCTACTTTATCTACAGCGGACTCAAGGCGGACAAGGTGCAACTTCACCGCTACTTCGCCATGCTCATATTGTTCGTGGCCAACGCGATCTTCTGGGCGCTGTTTGAGCAGGCCGGCTCCTCGCTCAACTTCTTCGCGCGCGACTACGTGGACCTGACCATCGGCGGTGTCACCGTCGATTTCGCCGCCTTCCAGTCCGCCAACCCCACCTTTATTTTGGTGCTCGCCCCGCTGTTCGCCATGGCGTGGCCCGCGCTGGATAAGAAGAAGCTGAACCCGTCCATCCCGCGCAAGTTCGCCATCGCCTTGGTGTTCGTGGCGCTCGGATTTTACGTGCTGGTGTTCTCCATCGGCCAGATGCAAGACGGCGACGGCAAAATCCCCGCGATGATGCTCGCGCTTTGCTACCTCATCCACACCTCCGGGGAGCTTTGTTTGTCGCCCATTGGCCTGTCCATGGTGACGAAGTTGGCCAAACCTGAAGAGACCGGGCTCGCCATGGGCGGATGGTTCCTCTCCATCGCCGGCGCCAACTACATCGCGGGGCTCATCGCCTCTGTGGCCACGGGCGGCGGCGAGCACGGCGCGGCCGCTGGCTCCATCGAGCAGTACGCTACGGTGTTCAACCAGCTGTTCATCATGGGCGTGGTGCTCGCGGTGGTGTTCTTCATCGCAGCGCCCTTCATCAACAAGCTGATGCACGGCGTGAAATAGCCACGTCGTTATCGCCCGCGTCGCCGCGCGGGATGCCCACGCCCCGTCGCCCCATGGCCGCGGGGCGTGTCGCGTTGTGGGCTGCTCGTCACCTCGGCAGATGCGTCACGGAGCCACGCTGTGGAACGGGCTCAGGGCCAAAAATACCATGCCCAACGCAAACAAGAACAGCTGAAGCTTAATCATCCAGCGAAACCAGGTGCCGTACTCCATCTTCGCCATGCTCAACACACCCACAAGCACCGCGTTGGTGGGGATGATCATATTGGTGAAGCCGTCGCCAAACTGGTAGGCCAAGATGGCGTTCTCTTGGTGGACGCCCACGATCTGAGCCAGCGGCGACATCACCGGCATGGTCAAGGCCGCCTGCCCACTCCCGCTGGGCACAAAAAAGTTGATCACGGTCTGCACACCAAACATGCACTCGGTGGTCCACAGCGGCCCGAGCCCCTCCACCGCGCCGGCCATGCCGTGCAAGATGGTGTCGATGATGCGGCCGTCCTCGGCCACCACCAAGATGCCACGGGCGACCCCCACGAGCACCGCCGCGGCCACGAGATCCTTGGCCCCTTCCACGAAGGCGTCGGCGATTTGCCCAGGCCGAAGCTTGCCCGCCAAGCCGCAGAGGACAGCCATCCCGATGAACAATCCTGAGAGCTCGGTGATGTACCAGTCCCACTGCAAGGCCCCCACCGCCAACAGCACCATCGACGCGGCGAAGCAGACCAACACAAGCACGTGCACCGGGCGCAGCCCGTCGGCCTCGCCTGTTGCCGGCGCCTCGAACTCGTCGCGCCAGCGGGCGTCAAGCTCCGGCGTGGGGCTGCGCTGGGGATCTTGCGACACCCGGTAGGCGTGCCACGAGACCGCGGCGGCACACACCGAGGTGACGATGACCCAACAAATCATGCGGTAGCCTTGACCCTCGTCGATGGGCTGCCCCGTGATGCCCTTGGCGATCCCCAAAGTGAACGGGTTCACGAACGCCGCCGCAAACCCTGCTTGGGAACCGATGAAGGGGATGGCCACGCCAGTGGTCACGTCGAAGCGCAGCGACACCGCGAGCGGCACCGTCAACAGCACGAAGGGGATGACCTCCTCGGCCATGCCGAAGAACGCGCCGCCCAAACTGAAGGTGAACATCAACACGGGGATCATGAAGAACCGACCGCGTCCGCCGACCACGCTGGTGAGCCATCGGATCGCCGCCAAGATAGCCCCGGTGGCGCTGAGCACCCCGAAGGCGCCGCCCACCAACAAGATGAACGCCACCACATCCGCCGCCTGCTCCATGCCTCGAATGGGCGCCTTCAGAATCTCCCACGGACCTTGGCGCACGGCGGGCACCTGCGTGTAGATCGGCGAGCCGTCCTCCCCGAGCAACACCACCTGCTTGGTGCCCGCGGCGGTCTGCATGGCCTCCTTGGCGTATTCCCCACCGGGCAGCACCCACGTCATCAGACCCACGAGGACCAGGATGGTGAAGATCAAAACGAAGACGTTGGGCGGTTGTAGTTTGCGCATTGACCGTGACCTTGAAAGCCGGCCTCCCGGCCGTGAGTGTTGCGGTGGCGCGCCCCACACGGGGTGGAGCACCCTCGCACGCAGGAAGAACGACTCAACGCGCCCCTGCGAATGTGCCCCGCAGCACCCGCAGGATACCAAAGAAACCTGGTCGCCTCTCCAAAAGATTCCGGCCGGCCCTCATTAATCAAGTTCTCATTTTATGGCGATACACTGCCCGTGCCCCACCGCTAAAATCACGCCATGTCCTCTCGTTGGAAGATCATTGTGGGTGTAGTCCTCCTACCTCTAGCCATGACCTCCTGCTCGGACAGTGACGGTGGAGGCGGAGACCCCACGGCGAGCGAGACGGGCGACGGCGACGGCGACGGC
>CALKDV010000463.1 GCA_938084085.1 uncultured Nannocystaceae bacterium | reverse complement strand
ATCGTGGGCTACAAGGCGTCTCCGCTGCTTTGGAAGAAGGTCGCCGCCGGGCTGTCCGCAGGTCGCGTGCAGTCAGTGGCGGTGCGACTCGTGGTGGATCGGGAGCGATCCATCGAGGCGTTCATCCCCGATGAGAGCTGGCGAATCACTGTGCGGCTTGCGACGGAGGTGACGAAGGCGTCTGGTTACGCGGACGCCTGGGGTTCCTTCATGACGAGTCCCGAGGGCGTAAAAGGGCCCACGGTAAAGAACCAGCACGCGTGGATGGCGGAGCATGGCGTCGTCCGCTGTGAGCTCGTTGAACTGGGCGGTGAAAAGTTTCAGTTGGGGTGCAAGGCAGACGCGCCGGAGGACCTGGGAGGTGCGGCCAGCGCGGCAGCGAAAGCAGCGGGGCTGCGGGACGTGTCCGTGGACGTTAAGGTCAGCGAGGATGGCAAGGGGCCTGCCAAGCATATTCGAACGCTCCGAGGCAGCCTCAACCCTGCGGCGCGATACGAGGTTGAGAGTATCGAGCAGAAGGAGACCAGCTCTCGGCCACCGGCGCCGTTCATCACCTCCTCGCTGCAGATCGCCGCGTCGACTCGCTTAGGATTTGGCGCCGAGCGCACCATGCGACTCGCGCAAGAGCTCTACGAAGGAGTGGAGGTCTCGGGCGAGGGACGGGTCGCGCTCATCACCTACATGCGGACCGATTCTACGCACCTGTCCGCGGACGCGGTGTCGAAGGTACGAGACTATATCGGGGACGAACTGGGCGCCGCCTATCTGCCTGCGAAGCCGAAAACCTACTCCTCCTCGAACAAAGACGCACAGGAGGCGCACGAGGCGATTCGACCGACCGATCCGGCACGCAGCCCTGCGTCGCTGCGCGGTCGCGTTCGTGGCGCTCGCGCGGAAGACCTCATGAAGGTTTACGAGCTGATCTGGAGCCGCTTCGTCGGTTGCCAGATGAGCCCCGCACGGTGGAATGGCACGGCCATCCGATTCGCGCGGACCGACGACGACTCGGGGGCGGTGCTGCGCGCTACCGGCCGCACGCTGGCGTTCGATGGCTTTTACCGGGTCACGGGGGTCCCCACGGCGAGCGACGAGCAGACCCTGCCCGAGTTCTCCGAGGGGATGTCGACCGCGCCTATTTCCGTCGAGCCCGAGCAGCGTTTCACCTCGCCGCCACCGCGATTTAATGAGGCGTCTCTCGTCAAGGCGCTGGAGTCCGGAGGGATCGGGCGCCCCTCCACCTACGCGAGCATCATCGCGACAATTCAAAAGAGGAACTACGTCGAGCAACTTGAGCGACGCTTCCATCCGACGGATCTTGGGGAGGTTGTCACTGACAAGCTGGTCGAGGCGTTCCCGAGCCTCTTGGATGTCGGCTACACCCGGGACATGGAGTCAGAACTCGACCATGTGGAGGAGGGGAGCACCGATTGGAGAGAGATGCTGGCGCAGTTCTATGCTCCGTTCTCCAAGCAGGTCGAGGCGGCGATGGAGAGCATGTCGCACGCGAAGGCGGAGCTCGAAGAGGCGATGTACGCGTGCCCGGAATGCGGCTCCAAGACCGCGTATCGGTTCGGAAAAAATGGCCGATTTTTGTCGTGCACCGGATACCCTGACTGCAAGTATGCGGCCCCCATTGATAGGAAAGGCAGACCGCTGCTTCCAGAGCGCGTGGACATCGTCTGTCCCATCGACGGCTCGGAGATGGTGCTTCGCACTGGCCGGTTCGGGCCGTTCATGGCTTCGGTGAACTATCCGGACGTCTCCTTTGCGATCAACGTGGACAAAAAAGGATTCGTGAAGCTGCCGACCTCACCGGCCTTTGACTCTGACGAAGAGTGTCCAAAGTGCGAAGCGCACCTCAAGCTCCGTCGCGGAGAGCGGGGTCCGTATTTTTATTGCTCGCAATTCCCAAAGTGTCGGTCGAAAAAATCCTGGGCCGGACTCGATGACTCCCGAAAGACGGAACTCGACGCGGTCCTCGCAGCGCATGAGCGGGAGTATCCGGCGGAGGTGCTTCGCCGCGGTGACGGCAGTCTGATAGAGAAGGGCACGCCGGTCCGGGATCTTGTGATCGAGGGAGGGCTCGCGACGCTGGATATCCATCCGGACGCGACCCCCCCCGAACCGACGACATAGCCGCGATGCTTGAGCGGTGAGGCGAGAGGCCCCTCGCGGGGACGGGGGCCGTCGAGAGGCTTGTCGGTCGACTGTGCTGTAGGCGCGTGGCAGCGGAAGGTGCTAGCATCAGCAGCGTCGGAGCAGCATGCGGGTCGTCTTTATTGCAGAAGAAGATGTGGGGGCGAATGTGGCGATGCTGTGCGCCGAACTGCGGCGCAGCGGCGTCGCGGACGCGCGTATGATCGCGGTCAACGAGGCGCCAAATCGCCTCGCAGCACCGGATGTTCCCCACACCCTCGACGGCGGCGCGGAGGCGACCCGGCTGTTTGAGGCGGCGGACAGCGTGCACGTGATGGGGATCGACCCTCGGACGACCTCGTTCGGTGAGCGTACGATCGACTCCATGCTCACCGATTGTCGCCGCGTGGTGCACCTTGATGGATGCAGCGATGTTCATGCCAAGGTACTTCACGGCTACGCGGAGGACACGGGGGCGGCGTTGTTCTCCACGAGGCCTACGCGGTGCGAGCAGTTCGGCGCGACGTTGCTCCCCCCATTTATTCCCACCTGGTTGGGGCTGTTCTCTCCCGTGTCGCCCGGGACGAGGGGGCGCGCAGACCTAAGCCGCAAGGCCGTTGTGCACGCGTCGTCCATGGCGCCATTTCGCCGCCGCCGCGCCCTCGAAGACCTCATCGATCGCGCGGAGATGACCGTGGCAGCGAACGCGCGCGTGGACACCCTCGTTGGGGTTCGGCAGGAGCTCGTGCTGCGTCGGCGCCGACACTCCAACGTGGCCCTGGGGGCGTGGGAAGATGGAATCGGCCGCTCGGGCCTCGAGGCGCTGGCGCAAGGGGTTCCGCTGATCGCGGAGGTGACGGCCGCGACCCTCGAGCCGTACGAGGCGATGGCCGGAGCGCCTGCTCCCCTCATCTCGCCCGACGACTTGGAGACGGTTGTGGGGCAGCTTGATCCGCGCGCTGAATGTGTGTCGAGGGGCGCCGCCTGGGCGCGGAGTCTGCTTGAGCCTTCCCGATATTTCGGCATGCTTCGCTCCGCCTGGGAGAGTTGAGGATACCGCTCAGGAGAGCTCTTCAAGGAGCGCGCGGCAGCATCGATCGACGACGGCGAAACACGCCTCGAATTGCTCGGGTCCGCCTCGGATTGGATCGAAGAGGTCGAGGGACGACTCTTCAGGGCTCGTGGGAACCTCGCGCAGCAATCGGATTTTTGCCCGCGTGTCGGGGAGCTTGCCAAACGCCGAGGGCCCCATCAACTGCTCCAGGCGCCGACGATTGTCGCTGTCGGCGAGGATGATGTGGTCGGACTCAAAAAGATCACGTCGCAGCAGTTGGCGAGCCGCACCGGCGGCCTCAATTCCGTGGGCGGCGCAGGTGTCAACGGTGTAGGGGTGAGGGCGTGCCCCCTCCATGGCCATGACACCAGCGCTGTCGATACGGAATCGCTCGCTCATGTCCGCGCTCGCGGCGAGGTGGCGAAAGATGGCTTCGGCCATGGGCGAGCGACAGATGTTGGCGTGACACACGAACACCACGGAGCGCCGGCTTTGGGACGCGGTCCCGGTCATTTTAAGAGCGCTTGGATGTCCGAGTCGTTCACGACCAAAGAGAAGGTTGGGTCGAAGGAGACCGTCTGCAGCAAGTCGTCGCCGCCTCTGGCTTTTACCTCGTGGAGCAGGGCCTTCGCGGCGTCGATATCTCCCGACATGCAGGCGAGCTTGGCGAGTTCGAAGGTCGCCGCGGCGGAGTTTGTGTAGTGTGTTCGAGACCATTCGTACATGGCGGTGGCGCGCTCTGGGGTCTTGAAGAGGCGGGCCGCGCGACGGTTCACCGCACGACCGACGGCGCCTACTGACGCGCCCAGGTCGACGGCCTCTTGAGCGGCGAGGAGGGTGCGGTCATCCGGGGTCGCCGTGTCTCCGACCTCGCGCATGAGCAACTTAATCTTCGCATCGGTGTCATCTCCTGGCGTCGCGACTTCGGGAGGCGTCGCCGCCTCTCCAGTCTCTCCAGTCTCTCCAGTCTCTCCAGTCTCTCCAGTCTCTCCAGTCTCTCCAGTGGATGGGGTGGGGGTGTCGGGCGCGGCCCCCCCAGTCGCTGGAGCCTCCACGAGCGCCGGCGTGTCGGCGGTCGTGTCTGACTCCCCAGGTCGCGGCGTGTGGGCGTCTGCTTGATTCGCCGGCGGGGCATCATCCTTGTTGGGGGCGTCCGCGTCCGCGTTCGCGTCCGTGCGCGCGGGCGTGGCGCTCATCGCGTCTGTGGTGGCGCCCGCCGCGGGATCTTGGCGGTTGCATGCCGTGAAGATCTCAAGGGTCAAGAGACACGCGACCATTGGACACAAGCGGAAAAGACGAGCGCAGGGCATGGGGAAGTCTACCCTCCGCGCGCCGCGTAGCAAATACGCGCCGGCACAACGGCGGCGCGCGACGCTCGCGGGCGGTGCGGGCCGTGCCTAGATCCGTTATGCTCCACGGGTCAATGCTCGCCGCGTTT
>CALKDV010000462.1 GCA_938084085.1 uncultured Nannocystaceae bacterium | reverse complement strand
TCACCGGGGGTCACTGGGGTCACCTCGACATGCTGCACAACAGCCCGCTGTCGTCTGGAATCGCGTGGGCCGGCGGAAACGCCTACTGGATTTACGACGGTGCGCACCGCTCGCTGACCTACTACGACTTCGTGGACGATCACGGCCTGGGCGGCACCGATCACTCGGACGGCGTTGTGTATCGCTTCGTCGAGGGCGAGGTGGGCTACCTCGGTGGGCAGGTCCCTCACCACGTTGAGTACGATATGGACACCGGTCACGTGTACGCCGCCGATCCCGCCAACGGGCGTATCGTTCGGCTCGATTCCAACACCGGCACCATGGGATCGTTCATCGGCCCCGACTACGACGGCGGCACCCAGCGGCGCTGGGACGACGCGGTGCTCGAGACATTCGTCGAAGGATCAAGCCTCGACCCGCTCATGAAGATGCCCTCCGGCGTCACCCTCCACGACGGCATGATCTTCGCGTCGGATCACGAGCTTTCACGCCTCTACGCTTTCTCCATGAGCGGCCAGCTGCTCGACTGGGTCGACATGGGCCTGCCCGCGGGATCGCTGGTTGGTTTCACGTTCGCCGAGGATGGCAGCCTTTACTTCGCGGACAAGCTCGGATCTCGGGTGTTCCGTATCAACGCCCCGTGAGCGCTCGGCCCGTCGTCTCCAGGGGGGCGCACGCTTCACCGCTGCACATCGAGCGGCGGTCGCACAGTGGTCGGTGGGGTTGAGTTCCGGTGACGAGCGACGCGAAGTCCAAGGGCGGTACCCCCCCGAGCGCATCAGGACCGGGCGCGACGCGGCGTTGGATGTCGTGGCTCGCCTCCATCCTCGGCGGCGCTGCGATCATGGCCTACGCGTCTCGTCACCTTGAGATCGTGCCCTCAAGCCTCGCGGTGCCGCGCCCGGGGTGGCTGGTGGCAGCCATAGCGCTGCAGATCCCGTATGGCTTGGTGCGCGCGATCCGTATCGCGCCGCTGTTGGAGGCGAGCGCCGCAGCCGATCTCCAGGAGGGATCCGGTGACCGCGAGGCGCTGGTGGATCGTCGCGTCATCATGGGGAGCGGCTTGGTCGCCTTCTTGGTGGTGATGGTGTTGCCGCTTCGATTGGGTGAGGCGGCCCGTCCGCTCTTGCTGGCGAGATCGCCACGACCGGGTCACAAGCTTGCCACCGGCGCGGCGGTCGTGGCGCTCGAGCGCGTACTCGACGGCCTGTTCGTTGTGTTGATGCTCTTTGCGGGGCTGCTTGCTCTTGGGGGCCGCGCCGGCGAGGCGGGTCTCGAACCGGCGGTCTCCGCCGCCTGGCAGGCGTCCGGTCAGAGCATCGGAGGGCTGTTCGTGGCGCTGTTGCTGCTGGTGTTCGCCCTGTCTCGATCGCCGCGTCGGCTGGATCGATTGCGGGCGTGGACCGAGGCCCGCGCCCGCTGGTCGGTGAGGGTGTGGACGTTCGCCTTGAAGATGCTCCACGCGTTGACGCCGATTTGGTCCGCCGGACGGGGCGCCCTCTGGTTTTTGGTGATGAGCGCGGGCTATTGGCTCCTCACGGCGTTGCAGATGTGGATGACCATGCGGGCGTGTGGGATCGAGGCGGAGTTTATGCACGCGGTCCTCGTGGTGGCTGTGGTGGGGCTCAGCTTGCAACTCCCGGCCGGTCCCGCGCAGCTTGGGAGCTTCCAACTCGGGATGGCGGGCTCGGTGGCCCTGCTTGGCGCGGTGTCTGGAGTCGCGGCGGGCGGCGCCTCGTTCGCGGCGATCATGTACCTGCTCTCGTTGCTCGGGGCCGTGGCCATGGCCCTCGTCGGCGCCGGCCTACTGCGGCCAGCGCGCGATCAGCCGCGCCCCTCCTAGCAGTTTGGGGCCCAGATCGGCCTTCCGGGACCGAGCGCCCGCCCCGCGATGGAGGCGGAGAGCCCGCAACGCTCTCCATTGCCCCGGCGCGCGCCGTACGGGTATCCTCCGCCGACGGCGAACACATGATTCGCCGTCGGGAAACGATCCATGCGCAGCGCTGCACTCAAGACCCTTCAGATTTTTGCCCTGTCCTCCCTCGCAAGCACCGTGGCGTGCGCGGGGAACAAGGCGTCCACCGAGACCCCCGCGGGTCTGTCCCAAGAGGAAATCGACGCCCAACGCGAGAAGGTTGTGCAAGCTGCCAAGGTCCAAGGGCTGGTCGGGCTCGCCAACGGCGACCTCGACAACGGCCGCTATGTGTCGGCGCTTCGTCGGGCCGATGAGGCCCTGGCCGACAACCCCGACAACCCCGACGCCTACGTCGTGAAGGGCGCCGCCTATTGGCGAGCGGGTCAGCCGGCCGAGTCCACCGAGGCCTACGAGAAAGCCGTGGAGCTCGATCCGAAGAACTTCGCCGCCATCCAAGGGCTCGGTCGCAACCTCCAGGCGACGGGTCAGCACGCGCGGGCCCTCGAACTCCAAGATCAACTGATCGCGGCGGAATCCGATGGCTTCTCAATTCGGCCCTGCGTGGACGGCGGCTGCGAAGAGGGCATCTGCGACGCGGGCTCCAACATGTGCAAGCCTCCCATGGAGGTGGCGCCGCGGCTGTTGAAGCTTTGGAGCCAATATCTGCTGCTCGACATTGAGGGGGCGACCAACACCGTCGATGAGATCTTTTTGTCGGTGGGCGCCGACGAGATCACATTGGATCTGGTGCAGCGCTACGCGGCGTTCGTGAAGGCGCTCAGCGGCCGTGAGGGGCTCCTCGATGTTGAGGGGACCGTGGGGAGTTCTGATCTCGCCCTCGACGTGGCCGGTGGCATCAAACATATGAGCGCCATCGTCGGTGAGGAGTACGCCCGCACGATCGTTCTTGAGCTTCAAGATGAGTGCCGCGTCCACCCGGATCTCGTCGCCGCGCTCGGCCTCGAGGCCGTGGCCAACATCAAGCCCGTGGGCATCGATGCCGAGACGCCGCTTGTGATCTTGCCGGAGGTGACCATCGGCGACCTCAAGATCAAGAACGTGCCCGCGTTGGTCCAAGACCTCTCGTCGTTTGAGGCGAGCATCGGTGAGGTGCCCAGCCTCGTCTTGGGGCGACAGGTCCTTCAGCGCTTTGGCGCCGTGGAGTTCGACTTCCCCGGAGGAAACGTGAACTTTCACGTCGAGGCTCCGGCGCGGGGGCCCGAGGTTCAAGAGCTGCCCTTGGTGATGCTCGACCTGCACGTGCTGCACGTGCCGGCGGTGCCCGTCTCCATCGACGGCAACGACCACAGCTTCTGGGCGTGGCTCGGCGGCAGCTGGGGCTCGGTGCTCGCCTTGACCTCCAAGGCGTATCTCAAGAGTGCCCATCGTCCGTCCGAGATCGATCCTCCCGACGATGAAGAGCTCGGATTGAAGATGGTGTTCCTGGATTCGTTGCACGTGGGCGAGAAGTCGCTCCCCGGCGGCGGAGGTCTGGTCTTCACCAACACGCCCCCCGAGGCGACCCTGGCCAAGGTCACAGAGGTGACCCGCTTCGAGCTGGGCGGATATCTTAACGTCGCACGCGTCCGCAACTGGAAGGTGAGCTACCACCTCCAAGAGGGCAAGGTCTCTGTGGCCTTCCCCGCGCACGAGGGCGGCGAAGACGAGCCTGACGCGTAGGCCGAGGCCCTCGCCTACTTGTTCATGAGCTTGTCGAGCAGGCGGCGGTCCCGCTTGCTCGGGCGCCCCTCGCCGCGTGGACGATCGTGCGCGACCTCGAGGCTCTTGGTTTTTTCGGGGGGAGGCGGCGTGTGGTCTTCGTAGAGTAGCTTGGCCTCGCTGAAGGGTCCTCGTCGCTCACCCAGGGCCAGCACCTCCAGGATCTTGGGGCCGCCAGGGGTCACCACATCGATGGTCACGCCCACGCTGACCAGCTTGGAGGCCTTGCTCGAGCGGCCGTCGATTTTTACATGACCCGCGGCACAGGCCTTGCTGGCTTGTCCGCGGGTTTTAAACATGCGAGCGGCCCAGAGCCAACGGTCGAGTCGGACACTTGGAGGTGTGCTCGAATCGGAAGGTGAGGCCATGTCCCGAGTGTGGCGCACTTGGTGCTCGAAGACCACTAGGTGGCGCGGGGCGGCGTGCCTACGCCCTCGTCCGGGTGGGCCACGAGGTAGGCGCGAAGGCCCTCTGCAAGGCAGCGCAGGGCGGCGCGGAGGGAATCGAGTCCGAGCACGCAGGCGATGCGGATCTGGTCGAGGCCACGGTTCGGATCCAAATAAAATCCCGAGGCGGGCGTGACCAACACGGTCTCACCCTCGCACGAGAATTCTTCGACCAGGAAGCGAACGAAGCGGGAGGCGTCTCGCACGGGCAAGGTGGCCATCTGATAAAAGGCGCCCTCGGCGGGCGGGGCGTGGACCCCGGGGATCGTCGCGAGAAGCTCGTGGGTGAGGGCGAGCCGCTCTCGATAGGTGTTGGTGATCGCCTCGCGGGCGTCTTCGTCGAGGGTGTCGATCTGCGCGACCATCTGCTGCGACAGGACGGAGCAGGACAGGCGCGCTTGGGCGAAGCTCATCGTGGCCGCTTGGATCGCGGGGTTGCGTGTGACCAGCGCGCCGATTCGCAGGCCGCAGGTGGAGTAGCGCTTGGAGGTGCTCTCCACCACGATGACGCGACCCTCTGGGTCGTCGAGGGAGAGGGCGGAGTAGGCGGGGTGCTCTCCAAAGACCAGCCCGCGATAGACCTCGTCCACAATGAGCCAGAGGTCGTGTCGTCGCGCGGTCTCCAGCAGCGCCGACAAGACCTCGCGGCTGTAGAATGCGCCCGTCGGGTTGCCGGGGTTCGACAACAAGATCGCGCGGGTTGTTCCATTGATGTGGTTGTCGAGCGTGGAGGGCAACGCCCAGCGGTCCTCGGCGAAGGTGGGGAGGGGTCGCAAGGCGACGCCGAGCGACGCCGAGAAGCCGAGGTAGTTGGCATAGGTAGGATCCGGCGTGAGCACCTCGTCGCCGGCGTCGCACAAGGCGGTGAGCGCGAAGGTGAGGGCCTCGCTCGCGCCGTGGGTGACGAGGATGTCATCTTCGTGGACCTGCGCGCCCACGCGAGCGAGGTCGTTGCGAAGGGCGCGACGCAAAGAGAGGTCGCCCGCGCTGTGCCCGTACGCGAAGACCGAGGGCAGCGAAGACTCGAGGGGTGCCGACAACTCTGGAGGGGTGACGATGTCTGGTTGGCCGATGTTGAGCCGATGAACATGGACGCCGCGTCGCTCCGCGGCCTCGGCGAGCGGGACGAGGTGGCGGATCGCGTTTTGTGGCATCT
>CALKDV010000461.1 GCA_938084085.1 uncultured Nannocystaceae bacterium | reverse complement strand
CGGGTCAAGAATGACTTGAGTGTCTGCAGCGCCTCGATGCGCGCCCACTTGTTCTTGCCTGCCACGTTCGGTTTGATGCCGAACCGCTGCGCTCGAGTGTGGGGGGCGCTGTCCCATGGTTGCCGCAGCACCCGCTTCATGCCCGAGAAGCCGCCGCCGTCGCCGCGAATACGCTCCACGAGCCCGAAGGCCTTTCTGTTCGGGGCGTTTACGGTTCCGCGTGACGACTAGGACTTCTCTCGGGCCGCAGCGTAGGACGCGGCGAGTTTGGGGTCCCGGGCGATCTCATACATGAGCGCGCTGAGGTCGTCTCGACTCAACTTGTACTTGGCCAGCACATCATCAGACTTGGAGGGATCCGCGTCGATCTCCCGGGCGATGCTGACGGCCTTCATCACCTTCGGATCAAGCCCGCTGTCAGCGCTCAATGCCTCGTTCGCCTCGGTCTGAACTGCAGGGTCGACGGCCTTGGCCCCCGCCTTCGCCGCCGAGTCGCCGCTCGGACTGGCCTTTGTGCCGGCCTCCGGCTGCGCCTGATCCTTGCCGCCGCCGCAGGCAGCGAGCGTCGGCATCAGCCCGAGGGTGAGCGCGGCGGCGAGCAGCGTGGACATGTGGGTCTTCGTGAACTTCGTGGTCTTCATGGTGTTCCTGATCTTTCTCGGGTGTCGAGATGCCGCCTAGTTCTCCAGGCCCTTGCCCTTGTTGCCCTTGTTGTCTTTGTTGCCCTTGCCTTTGCCCTTTTTGCCTTTGCCCTTTTTGCCTTTGGGCGGTGTGACGCCCTTGTCCTCGAGCATCTTCTTGGTCGCTTTCCCATCCTGGCGAGCCTCCTTGCGGGCCTCCTTGGCTTCTTTTGTCTCCTCGCGGGCCTCGGCCTTCTCTTCGCGCATATCCTTGGCGGATTTCTTGCGACGGTTCTCTGCCCGTTGCTCCACACGCTTCGCCTTGGCGGCGCGCTTTTTGGCCGCCTCGATGCGCGCGTCGAGGTCGGGGTGATCCGCCCCCGCCGCCTTGAGGCGCTCTAGCTGCTTCAGCCGCCGCTCGGCCATCTTGGCCTCACGCTCGCGGTGGCGCTCCTCGCCTCGAAGCTTGATGACCTTGCCCTCGGCCTTGTAGGCCTTTCGCCGCGCGCGAATGGCCTCAAGCTTCTCCTTGTGGGCCTTGCGATACTCCTTGGCCGCGGCCTGGATGGCCTTTTTGTCCTCTTGCGTCAGTTGCTTCTCGTCGTCGCGCTTGGCGATCTTTTTGCGGATGGCTTTGGGGCTCTCTCCCTTGGCGATCTGACGGCGGAGCCATGCGTTAAAGTTTTTCTTCTTGCCGCGCTTTTTGACGCTCTCGCGCTCCTCCTCAAGCAACTCCATGGTCTCGCTGGCGCTCAGGCCGGCCTCTTCCGCGGCGGCGATCGCGTCCACTATCTCGGTCTCGTCCATACCGGACTCCTCACGGAGATCAACAGCAGTAAGTGGAAGGTCGAGGACCTCCAGGATATCGTCACTCGCGGCCTCATCCTCCTCTTCGGCCTCGATTTCGCCGTCCTCAGCGGCGGCGGCGGCGGGGGCTGCGAGCGTGGTCTCGGGCGCCTGGGCGTGAGCCGTCCCGGGCAGCACGCACACGCCTCCCAGGAAGAGAGCCACAGACAGGGACAGATGGTTCGTAGAAATTCGTCTCATGGGGCTTGGTCCGACGAGAGAATATCGCGGCTATTCCGAACCGCGCATTTTTTTTTGAGTCTAGGATGAAACCCGACCCCGGTGACCCGCAGGACCAGAACCAGGCGCCTGTTGGCGTGGCGCGGACCCGAGCTTGAATCCTCGTGGGGCGGTCCCGAAACCTGAACAAGGGTCCTTTTGGCGGAGTCGGCGCGGGCCCAAATCCTTGGTCCGTCCCCCTGACCCGGCACACTCTCACGGAACCCCGACCCCACGGTCCTTTCGCGGGGGTCGCTCAGGATCCGGGACTCAGTATCCGGCCACGATCGCCTTGATGGCGCGGTCGTCCCCCGTGAGCTGCCAGTGGACCAACGAGATCGGCACGCACCCCGCCTCCATAAGCTCGGTGTAGAAATCGCGCAGCGAGTAGGGCTCACCCCGCGCCTCCATCTGCTGGGTGCGGTGGGCCAGCAACCGCTCGAGCAGGTACTTGCCGGTGACGTAGCTGGTGCCGTATCCGGGCTGGCGAAGATACAGATGCTGCTCGAACTGCAAGAGCTCAGGCTCGTTGCGCATCCAGCCGCGCGGGGTCCAGTCGACGTGCACCGTGCCAGCCTCCGCCATGGTCATCTCGTTGGCGTGGGCAAACAGCGAGCCGAGCCCACGCGCCGCCCGCTGGGCCAACATGATCCACACGATCTCTCGCGACCGGGGGCTGGCGTCGTACAGTCCCGCGTGCATGAACATCTCCTCCACGCCCGTCGCGGTGCCCTCGTTGCGGGTGTCGAAGATGTTGTAGAGCAAGGCCCCCCGGCGAATGGGGCTCGCGTGCGGCTCGTTGTCCATCTGGGCCAACTCAAACCAGTGAAAGAAATGCGAGAACAGCGGAAGCGGGTCGAGGTGGGCTGCGATGAGAAAAAAGTTCCGCTCGTCAGCGGGGACAAAGGGCATGAAGTGCTCACGCAACGCCGGCTCAAAATACGCCTTGAAGGGCAGCACCTCGCGGTCAAATAGGAATCGCATGAACCCCGTGGCGTCGCGGTCTTGACGTTGAGCGTAGGCCTCTGCGTCGGCGGGGGCCGCAAGCTCGGGCAGGTCGCGGTTTTGATGCTCCTCCAGCCGAAGCGACGCCCATGAGCGATCCAGCTCGCGCTCCAACAAATCCACCTCCTGCTGCCAGTTCATGGGTAGGTAGTGCACTTGCTGCTGGTACCAGGTGTAGTCGTCTCGACCCAGCCCCGAGGGCCCCGTTTTGGTCGGTGCTTGCGTCTTGAGCCACGCGACTAGCTCCTCCGTGGCCGCCCGAGCAGCGACGATAGCCGCGGTCAATTCGGGGGTCGCCATGGTCCTTGTCTGAGCTTCGATGGTGTCAAGGTTCCGAGCCTGAGCCTCGATGTTCCGAATGCCAGCCACCCACAGGTCTCGCGCGTTCCCGGTGAGGTTCTCGCGTGCCTGCTCCATCAGCGGGGGGATGACGGCGAGCTCACGAACCAAGCGGCGCTGCGCCTTGGGTGCGAGCGGCAACTCGTAGGTCCAATACTCAATCACCGCGTGGTGGGTGGGACCTTCATGAGCCGGGACGTCGCTGCGTTCCATCCAGACCGACTGGTAGAATGCGGGGTCGCGCGCCCATGGCCGCAGCACTCGCCGGTTAAACTCATAGCCGTTCATCTCCGCCCGCACCAGGTGCCAGTCCACTTGCTCGGGGATCGGCCACTCGTTGATGTCCATGTAATCCAAGCGTGCCCGCAGCGCGTCATAGGCCGGCTCGGCTGCCGCGAAGCCCTCGACGGTGTAGTCGGGAGCCCCCTCGCGCAGCGGCGGGCGCTCAAACTCGCGCCACTCTTGAAACAGCTGCACCAGCGCCTCATGGGTGCTCGGCACCGTGGCCGTGGGCTGGGCGACGGGCGTGGACGTGGCCGGCACCTTGCAACTTGTGAGCAGCAGCGACAGCGTGAACATTGCAGGCTGCAGCAGCCCTCGAAAGCAAGACGACCTCATCATGGAGTTTCTCCTTGCGTGGTCTTACCCGAGCAGGGACCTCCATGGCAATGCTCGCCGACACGTTTGCGACCCACGGTTCCAACCCCGGCCCCGACACGAGCCACCGCGGATGATTCTGCCACCCTCACGCGTCCCAGAGGTTGAACGTCCACACGCCCCCTCCTCGTGTCCTCCCATGCGCGCGCTTGTTTACCTGCTCCTCTTCACCGTCTTCTCGGTTTGCGTGGCGAGGTGCCACCTGTCCTCTCCCTCGTCGGCCCAGGCCGCCACCGCGCCGAGCCTCCCCGACGCGGGCCCGCTGCGAGGCGAGGCCGGTGCAGACGCGAGGCGACCCCGGCGCACGCTCGAGGTCCCCGTTCGCGTGCACCAGGGGAACCTCCTCAGCATCGCCGACGACTTCGCGTGGCGAGGCTACTGTCCCTCTGGCGAGGGCGAGACCCTGCGGCACGTTCGGCGACCAGGCGCGGCCTTTGTGCCGCTGTACAGCGCTCCAGGAGGGACGCTGCGAGGACTCGCAGCCATCCCGCAAGGTTTGACGCTCCATGTCCTCCGCGAAGAGGTCCATTACTTGCCCCCCCGCGCCTACCAGGTCCACACCCTAAACACCTGCGCGATCGGGCTCCCGTTTTGTGCGTGGCACGGCTGCGAAGACCCAGGCCGCGTGCAGCTGGAGCCGGACAGCCTCATCGTCCCCTACCTCGAAACTCCGTGGCGAGGCTACGCGTGTGACGCTCCGGGATCGGAGTGGCTCTGCGACGAAGAGGATCGCTGGATGGAGGATCCCTCCATGGCCTGCCTCGCCGCGAGCATGGACCCTGTCACCCCCGTCGCCGCCGACGCGGAACGCCGCCGCCTCGGATGGTGGATCCAGCTTGAAGACGGCTGGATCAAGGGCGACGGATACGTCGAAGTGCAGGTGTCTTGCGCGGCCGCCACGCGGTCGTCCTCGCCGAGCGCCGAATGAGTGGAGGCCCGCCGCACCGCCACTCGGTGTCGGTGAACCCCGCGGGTTCCATCACGCCGACGCGCGCAGCAATGATCCGCGAGCGGGGGCTGCTCCGCTGCCGCCTGAGGTCTGATAGCGCTGCACTGCCCGGCGAGCCCGCGCGAGGTTGCGAGTACCCGTTGCGCCCGTGGTCCGCGCCGGCGTCTCGCCGTCTTCGAGAGGTGCCGAATCCTCCTCGCCGCTCTCCACCGCAGCGGTGCCTTGCTCGGCCGTCTTCTGCTCCGCGAGTTCGGAGCGCGCGGCCGCCTCTGTCTTCGACGCCTCCGCGGCGACGCGACGGTCTTGGCCGCTCGGCTCCGCCGGGGCGAGGGCCGCCGCTCGGACGATGCGCATCTTCTCAATCGTTTTGTCTGGCTCACCCGGGACGGCGCTGACATCGATGCTAACGGTCCCACCGACCGCGTAGCGCCGACCGTCCGGTCCCGTTTGAAAGTCGTAGCGAGGACTGCCTGCGTACTGACCGCCCGCCGCGGCGTGGGCGTTTTCGTGGCGCCGAACCTCGCCGTCACGTGCCTTGAGTTCGCGGACCATTTCTTGGTCGGCTTCGGTGAGTTCTGTGGTGCCCTCGGCGTCCTCTTCTGCTCCCGTCGTCTCGCGCTCACCAAACGCCTCCTCGACACCGGTGGCATCCTCCGAGTCGCGCTGCTCAAGCTGCGCGAGTACCTCCGGAGAAAGCTCGACCACATCTTGGGGAGCGTCAATCCCCACAAATGGGCGCTCCTCTGTCCCCGGTGTCGCTCCCGCGGACGTCGCTCCTGCTCGAGGAACAGCCGCAGAGCTTGGGCTCACGGGGCGCGCGTACGCGCTCGCTCCCCCATATGCTGACACAGACATCGGGAGGCCATCGGCCATCTCCTGCCCGATCTTGAGATGGGTGCCGCGGCGGTCCGGGCCCCCCCGCTTGTGTCCCAATCGGCCCCTACTCGCGCCCCACAGGTGGGAGCGGCACCCCAGGGCCGCTGTGCGCGGGTCTGGTGACGAGCCGCTAACGTGCGCAGGTCCGCGACTACATTAGCTGCTTCAGCAAGGTGGCCACGGCCACCTTGCCGAGCTCGTTCGCAGCGAGAGGACTAGCTCCGGTGATGAGGTTGCGGTGGACACAACACGTATCGTCTGCCTTGGAGTTCACGAGCGTGACCCCTCGCTTTGAAAGTTCCTCCCCCAAACGCCATGGCATATGGCCAGGTAGGTAACCGATCTTCGGCGTGATCTTGTCCACTGAGTCGGGGAACACGGCCATCTTGTATCCGCCATAGATGAACTCGTGGCCGTCCAAGGCCGTGGCGAGAAAGGAGCCCGGACCGTGACACAGGCTGA
>CALKDV010000460.1 GCA_938084085.1 uncultured Nannocystaceae bacterium | reverse complement strand
CGCCGCTACGAGAGCGGTCTGCGGTCTTCGAGCGCCCGGTGGAGGGTGGAGAGGTCGGCATATTCGAGTTCGCCACCAACCGCGAGTCCGGAGGCGATGCGGGTGACCCGGATCCTCAAGGGGCTCACGATTTTCGAGATGTACAAAGCGGTGGCGTCACCTTCAACGTTGGGGCTCGTGGCGACGATGACCTCGGTCACCGTGTCGCCGCGGAGACGCTCGAGGAGCGTGTTGATCTGTAGTTCGGCGGGCCCGACCCCTGCGAGGGGGTCCAAGACGCCGTGGAGGACGTGGTAGAGGCCCTTGAAGACGCCGGAGCGCTCGATGGCCATCCGGTCTTGAGGGTGGGCGATCACGCAGATGGTGCTTCGATCGCGCCGGGCGTCGCTGCAAATGGTGCACGTGTCTGCGTGGCTGAGATCCCGGCAGACCTCACAGCTGCGCATGGTGGTTCGTACAGTATCGATGGTTTCGGCGAGCACGGCCTTGTACTCGGAATCGGCGCGCACGATGGACAGGGCCAGCCTCAGCGCCGACTTTTCGCCAATTCCCGGGAGGCGGGATAGTAGCATGCTCAGCTTTCGCAGCGGATCCGCGTCGTCTGGGGGTCCGTCACGTCGACTCATAGGCCCGGAAACCCTGGAGGCATCATACCGGGGGGTACCAATGAACCCATGCGTGATTGGGCGAGCTCTCGCGATTTGTCGAGGGCGTTGTTTACCGCCGCGACGATGAGATCTTGGAGCATCTCTTGTTCTTCACCGAGGACCGCCGGATCGATATTGACGGCGATGACTTTTTGCGTGCCGGTCACGGTTGCTTTGACCATGCCAGCGCCCGAGGTGCCTTCCACCTTCTCGGCTTCCAGTCCTTGCTGCATGTACTTCATCTTGTCTTGCAGCTGCTGCGCTTGTTGCATGATGCTGTTCAGGTCGATTTCACTCATGGCGTAGGGAGTGTAGCAGGTTCGTTCCGGGCGGTGGCGAGCGAGATCGGTGCTCGACGCCATTGGGCTCCGCCTACGATGGCTCTGGGCCCCGCAGAGAGCGAACGTGGGAGACCTCTGCCTCGAAGTTGTCGACGAGCGCGCGCACCGAGGTGTGCTCGCGCGCGAGCGCGTTGGTGTGTTGGACGTGGGCCTCGTCGCGCGCCCGCGTGAGCATGGTGATGGTCGGGGTATGCGGCATGCTTGGTGCTTGGTCGATGTACTCGACCCGCGCAGGGATCCCGAGCCGCTCTTCGATGACGCGGTGGAGGTGTTGAGCGAGCTGAGGCGTCTCGGAGAACTGCTGCCATACGAACGAATTTTTAGGACAGGCGAGGGTGAGGCACTCCTCGGTGAGCCCCACGAATCCCATGTCATTGAACACGGCGTGGGCGAAGCTGTCTTCGTCTGCCAAGGCGCTGACAAGGCTCTCCCACACGGGCAAGGGTTCCATTTCTCGCCACGGGATCGCGGGCTTGGGAGTGCATCGAGAGCTCGGACATCCCGCGCTGGCGTCGTCCTCGATGCGGACGCCGTCGGCGTGAGGCGAGGGGGTGACGGGGCGACCGTCGAGTTGAAAGTTCGCGTCGGACTCGCGCGGAGTCGCGGAGGGGACCTCGCCTCCGCGGGGAGCTTCTTGTTGATTCGGTTGGGTCGAGGGAGGGGGATCTTGGCGCTCGGGCGCTTGGGAGCTCCCGGGGTCCATTCCCAACATTTTCCAATACGGATTTTTATCGTCCGTCGCCTTCGCGCCGCCTGGTGAGGATCCCGCCTGCGGCCGCAGCTTTGGTTGATCTCTCCGTATGGAGTCGGCGAGGCGACCGGGAGTGGTTTTTTCGATGTTGTCGGCCTTGGTGACGGGCGGTCGCCCTGCGTTTGGCGCAGCGCCCGTTGCGTTCCGGCCTGCGGGGGCGGTCTCCCGAGGTCCCCTCGCTCCTCCGCCCTGCTCCAGAGCCCGCAGTCGTTCGACGAGCTCGCCGAGCGGCTTCATCGGCGCCGCGTGGACGAGTTCGAGGAGCCCCATCTCGATGACGAGGCGAGGTGCTGACGACTGCGCGGCGCGCTCGACGACGGTGGTGAAGCGATCGAAGAGCTGCGCGATGCGGGCGGGAGGTTGTCGCTGCGCTTGCTTGAGGAGCTGGGTCTGCACTGCGGTGGAGACGTTGAGCAGGGTGGCGCGCTGCCCTGGCGACGCGCCTGTGGCTTGCACCACCGCCAAGTCGCGAAGATGCTGAAGAATCAATACCGCCACGTGCATCAGGTTGGAGGCGGTGCTCGCGATGTGCTCAAACCGCGCCAGGGTGGCCGCGGCGTCCGATGCGAGGACGGCGTCGAGAAGTTCTGTGATCGCGAATCGATCGACTTGACCGAGGATGACCCGCACCTCGTCGGTCGAGATATTGGCGGGGTCCGCCGCGAACGAGATCACCTTGTCGAGATAGGTGAGAGCGTCTCGTACAGAGCCGTCACTGAGGCGAGCCACCATGCGCATGCCTTCTTCTTCGATGGCCATCTCCTCGCGCGAGAGGATGTCTCGAAGATGCCCACCCATCGGCTCTGGGTGCACCCTTCGAAAGTCGAATCGAGACACACGTGACAAGATCGTCTCGATGACCTTGTGGGGGTCGGTGGTCGCGAAGATGAAGGTGACGTGGGGTGGAGGCTCTTCAAGCGTTTTCAGCAGCGCGTTGAAGGCCGAGGTGCTCATCATGTGCACCTCGTCGATGATGTAGACCTTGCGCTTGGCGACGAGCGGGAGGTGGTGCACTTGCTCGCGAAGCTTGCGGACATCGTCGACCGAGTTGTTGCTCGCGCCGTCGATCTCGACGACGTCGACGGCGTTGCCCTCCTTGATCCCGATGCACTGCCGGCAGGTCCCGCAAGGCTCGATCGTCGGCGCCTGCTCGCAGGTCAAGCACTTCGCGAGGATCCGGGCGGCCGTGGTTTTTCCCAGCCCACGGATCCCGCAAAACAAGTACGCGTGGTGCAGCCGATCCAACGAGATCGCGTTGGCCAGCGTCCTCGTGATGTGCTCTTGCCCGACGATCTCGGAGAATCGTTCGGGTCGGTATTTTCGAGCCAGGACCAGGTACGCCACGGGTTGTACGCTATCAAACTTCCGCGCCAAGCTCGTCGCTGTCCTCCGCGCTGCGCGGGCCGCGAGGACTACCCGTTACGCGAGCGCGTACGGGCCAAGTCCGCGAGCTGCCACATCGCGACGGCTCTGGGTCGTCGTGCGTCGCCATGAGGCAGACGCCCGCACCGCCGCGTCGAACGCACCCGCTAGAAGGTGAAGTGCTGGGAGACGATTTCTTCCGCCTCCGAGGAGTTTTTACGCGCAGGGCGGGGCTTGAGCATGGTGGGGATAGGCACCCCGGCGGCGTCGAGTTTTTCACCGATGATCTCCTCAAGGTAGCCGCTGACGCTCTTTTCATTGGCGTCGCAGTAGTCCTTGAGTCGTTGGTAGGTGATTCCTTTGACGGAGATGCTTCGGCGGGTTTGTCGCTTTGCCATGATTTCGTACTCGATCGTCGTTGCGTGAGAAGCGCGAATGTGGGGTTGAAGGTGGATGCTGGCGGGGATTCAGTTCCCTCTCGGAAGTCGCATCTCTCTTCATGCTGGTAGAACAGAGCGGCGCCGCACGCAAGTCCCGAGCCACAATATCTAGTGGTGCGAGGTTGACGCAACAACTACATCATGTGGATAGTTTTCCGTAAGTGATCGAAACGATACATATTTTCAGTTCCCACAGGCTGTGGAAGAAAGTATCAAAAAAGATAATTTTGATCCTATCGAATTCGATAAAATTGGTGCTGTGGAGAAGATCTCGGAGATCTAATTTGCGGGATCAACGCCGTTTTTGACCGGAAAGCGCTCGAACGAACGTTCGTACAAGAGTGGGCGCGCGTCGGTCGCTGGGATGTGTCCGCAGCGGAGATGAATGACGTAGTCTGCCAACGACGCGGCCGCCGCACACCATGGAATTCGACGATGAAACGAGGGTCACGGACGAACGTCAGCGGCCCGCGCCTTTGAGCGCCCAAGGCCTTGAGCCAGGGCGGGTGATCGGCCGCTATGAGCTGTTGCAGCGACTCGGACACGGTGGGATGGCGACGGTGTTTCTCGGTCGCGCCACGGGCACCGCGGGATTCGCCAAGCGCGTCGCCATCAAGGTGATTCACCCGCACCTCGCCACCGAGGTTGAGTTTGTGGAGATGTTTCTCGACGAAGCACACCTCGCGGCCGAGCTTCATCACCCGAACGTGGTCGACACGCTCGATCTCGGTCAAGACGGCAGCACCTACTACACGGTGTTGGAGTTGATCGAAGGAGATTCGCTGGCGGGACTCTTGACTGAGCTCAACGGGGAGCCTCTGCCGATGGATGTCGCGCTCGCGATTCTCCTCGACGCCTGCGCGGGTTTGGAGGCCGCCCACGAACTCCGCGCACCCGACGGTTCACGTCGAGATCTCGTCCATCGCGATGTCTCTCCGCAAAACCTGCTCGTGAATCTCGACGGCTGGGTGAAGGTGACAGACTTTGGAATTGCGAAGGCGGTGGGTCGCACGACGCACACGCGCCCGGGGCAGCTGCGGGGGAAGCTCCAATACATGAGCCCGGAGCAAGCGCGTGGTGACACCATCGATCGACGCGCGGATTTGTTCGCGCTCGGCCTCATCGGCTACGAGATCTTGAGCGGCAAGCGCCCGTTCACTGGAGACACGGCGGCGTCGGCACTGCGGCGAGTGCTCGAGTGTGAAATTCAACAGCTCGATCCAGAACAGCTTCATTACGCCGGGCCGCGAGTGTCCCCCGCACTGGCCGCGAAGCTCTGCGACGTCATCGGACGGGCGATCCATACAGACGTGGAGCAGCGGTACCTGAGCGCCGCCGATTTCGCCACGGCGTTGCGGGAGGTGCTCGGTCAGCTCGATACGGCGGGCGAAGATCCAAGGCATCGCCTCGCGAAGATCATGCGATCGCATTTCCAAGGGCGCGTGGACTATATGCACGCGCAGTTCCGTGAGGGCAGCAGCCGCTCGTCGATGAGGATGTCCGCGGACATGATCGATCGCAGCGGCGTGGGGATGACCCCCGCGGGAGAGGCACCGTCGCCGGTCATCAAGCCATCCGTGTCTTCGTCCTCCACCCGCTCCGCCGCTAGTTGGACGGCGGAGCTTGACGGGAGGGCCGAGCGTTCGGAGCGCGGCAACATGGCGCGCACGATCTTGCCGTTGCTGATGTTCGCCGCGGTGGTCGCTGTCGTGGGGTGGTCCGTGCTGTCGCAACCAGGAGCTGTGGACCAGGTGTCGCCCGGGACCGCAGCCTCTGGGATCGGAGCGAGCCCCGGCCTCGAGACGAAGGCGCAGAGCGCCGACGTCCGCTGGTTCATCTCCAGCGATCCAGACGGCGCGTCCATCCGCGTTGATGGCGTGGAGTGGGCAGAGAAGACGCCTACTTCGATCACGTTGCCCCGGTCCACCAAGCCCGTGGAAGTTGTCATTGAGAAGATCGGCTATCTGCCCGCGCGGTCGAGGCTCGCGCCCGTAGCCGACCAGAGTTTCCCCTACCAGCTTCGGCCGAAGAGGCCGTCGTCGACGCAGCTGTCGATGCCGCGGCCCAGCGAGGGGAGCAGGGACGAATCCACACGGTCAGCCGCAGGTCGCAAATCGACCCAGAGATCGCCCGCGGAGACAGCGAAGGCCTCAGACACTGAAGCGCCGGCGCCCCCGCCCCAGTCGAGGAAGTTCAAGCCCATGCCGGACTTCTCGCCCGGATCGCAGTAGGTGGCGCCCGCGTGCGCGAGGAAGCACGCGATGGCTGCTCCTGACAGCGTAGCCGCGAAGTGTCACAATACGGCCAGTGCAGGACTTGAGCATCGTGACCGGCAGCCGCAGGTCCGCCAGCGTCGATCGCCGGGGATGCCGCCTTCTTGCATGTGGGCGCGCGGCGCTCCTTGCGGCCGCGGCGGCGATGACGACGGCCACGACGGCGATGGCGGCTCCCGCATCGGAACCACCAGAGGTCACCACGTCCCCGGATCAAGCGTCCTCCACGGCGGGGTGGGAGCCGCCGCCCACGTCCATGCCAGCGTCGGAGCGAGCGCGCGTGTGGTGGTTGCGCGCCCAGGAGCTTGAGCGAGCGCGTCGCTTTCGCGAATCGGCCAACGCCTATCGACGGTCCTACGAAGCCACGCCGACCTTGGCGGCGCTCTACAATATGGCCTTGGCCCACGACTACGCGCGACAGCCTCTGGATGCCATCGCGTCGTATCGCCGCTACGTAGAGGAGGTGGAGGTGGACGCGCTGGATCGCACCCAGGTCCTCGACCGGATCTCCGAGCTTGAAGGGGAGGTGGCGCGGATTGTCGTGGCGCCGCCTGACGATTTTGACGCAGGGGTGGTGACCATTGACGGTGACGAAGTGGCGCTCGCGCAAGACGGTAACCTCGTCTTGCCTGGTCCTCATGACATCGTCCTTCGGGATGCCCAGGACCGAACGAGTCGCCAGCGAGTGGTGGTGGTGGCTGGCACTCGGGTGGTCGTGCGATTTGACGACGCGTTCAAAGACGAGGCGGCAAAGACCCTACCTCCCAAGCCCCGCGTCGATCCAGTGGCAGTGGAGGTTAGCCCCCGCGAGCGTCAGCGGATGCGCGCCCTCCGTCGCGGGATGTGGGTCACGGTGGGGTTGACGGCGGCATCAGGGAGTGCGCTGCTCGGGGTGGGGCTCGCGACAATCCGCGCGAAGAGTGATTTTGAGGCCTCCTTGTGCGACGGGCCGTGTCCTGAGGGCGTGACCTACGACGCGGATGCTGCGTCGCGATTTTACCGATTGCGAACTGCGTCGAATGTGCTGGTGGGAATCACCGCAGCGAGCGCCCTCACGTTGACGGTCCTCGCGATCTTGGGGGCCGATCGTCGTGAGCAGGAACGCGGAGGCGAGGGGATGGATCGCGCGGCGAAACGCGCGAGCGGCGTGCGGCTGCGCCCGACTCTCGGCGGCCTCCAGCTTGATTTTTGAAGGGCGGCGCGCTGGGGTTGGTTCGCCCGGCGATTCGTGCGAGAACCGAGGCATGGACGCGCTTCGCTGGCCCACGTACAAGACGCGATCGATCGTGCTCGATCGTCCACTTGAATCCACAACCCGTGGAAGCGCCTACGTGGTCGACACCGAGGGGCGCACGTACCTCGATTGTGTCGGAGGGATCGGGTGTGCGCCCTTGGGCCACGGTGATCCACGGTGGGTCGAGGCCATCTCGACTCAACTCTCGAAGGTGGCGGCCGCCGCAAACAGCTATCAGACCGCGCCCCAACGGGCGTTCGCGGCGGCCCTCCTCGAGCGCATGCCCATCGCCGACGCGCGCGTCTTCTTGTGCAGCACCGGCACCGAGTCGACTGAGGCGGCGATTAAACTCGCGGTGAAAGCGACGGGGCGAGATATCATCCTCTCGTTTGAGCGGGCGTTTCACGGGCGCTCCCTTGGCGCGCTCGCCTTGACCGCCAACCCGGCCTATCGACAACCCTATGTGCGCTGCCTTGAAGAAGACGGGGCGGCCGATGCCTTCGCGCAGATGAAGGTGGCGCGGGTTCCCTTCGGAGATCTTGAAGCCGCGCGCGAGCTGTGTGAGCGCTACCGCGGCCGAATCGCGGCGGTGTTCCTCGAGCCCATTCAAGGCGAGGCGGGGATCTTTCCGGCGACCAAGGAGTTCTTGCTCGGATTGCGGGCGCTGTGTGATTCCCATGGCGCGCTGCTGGGGATCGACGAGATTCAGTCGGGCTGCGGGCGGACCGGACACTTCACCGCGTGGGAGACCATCGTGGGAGACGCGGCCGAGCCCGACATCATCTGGATGGCGAAGGCGCTGGGCGGCGGCTTCCCGGTGGCGGCGTGCATCGCCCGCACGCAAATCGCCCAGGCCATGCAGCCGGGGACCCATGGGACCACCTTCGGTGGGAACCCCGTCGCCTGCGCGGCTGGGCTTGCGACGCTTACGATCATCGAGCAGGACGGGTTAATGTCAAAAGCGGCCGCGCAGCGAGGCATCTTGGAGGAGATCGCGGCCACCGACCCTCTGCCAGTGCCGTTTGAAATCCGCGGTGTGGGGGCCATGCTCGGCGTTGGTCTCGGCGCGCCGGAAGACAAGATCGCTGCCCCACTCGGGAGCAGGATGCCCGAGCTGGGGGTACTCGTGACGGTGTGCGGGGGCCATACAGTTCGTTCGCTGCTGCCGTTTTTCGCGGGACGCGAGGAGCTCACGAAGTTCTGGTCCACGTTAAAGCAGGCGCTGGAGGCGTAGACGTTGTACTCTTCCGCTGTGAACTCTCCGCTGCTTCGAAGTTTGCCGTTGTTCTTGCTGGTCGCCTGCGCGTCCAAGACCGCGCCGGAAGGATACGAAGCCGTCGAGCCTGACGCCGAAGACCTCTCCGCCTTTGACGCCGATGAGCCACCGGAGCCCGCGCCGGACGGACAGGCCGTGGCGACCGAGCCCGCCCCGGGGGACGCCGCTATCGCAGGGGAGGCGGCCGCCGAGGGTGACGGCGACAGCCCGGCCGAGGGCGAGAGCACGGCAGACGGTATGGCGAGCCCGGCGCCGGACGCAAAAAAAAAATAACCTCCCGAGCGCGCTGTTCGCCGCCCGTGAGGACGCGAAGTGCACCCGCGGTGAGGGCGTTGACCGCGAGGTCGGCGAGTTCACGCTGCAGACAGTCCATGAAGACCGCGTGACACCGTCCTTGTTTCGTGGGCGGGTGATGCTCTTGAATTTCTGGGGCACGTGGTGCGAGCCGTGCCTCGAAGAGCTGCCGCAGTTCGAGCGGCTGTACCGACACTACCGCGCGTCCGGCTTGTCGCTCGTGGCCGTGGCGACCGACGAGGATCCAGGGTTGGTGGAGGCCTTCGCCGCTCGTGAGGGCCTTCGCACCCCGCTCGTATACGGAGGCAGCGAGGTGGCAGAGTCCTACGGTCCTCGCCCCTTCCCCTTCACGCTCGTGGTCGGCGGGGACGGCGTCGTCCGCGAAATCTTTGAGGGATACGAGCCGGAGTGCCTGGCCGAGGTAGAGGCGTCGTTGCGGCGGGCCCTCGAAGATTTACCCGCGTCGTCCCGGATCTAGCCTCAAGAGGCGTTGTCCCAGGTGCGGGTTGAAGCCATTCTTCTCGAAACATGCGAATTGCTTGCCGCGACGCGGTGGGTTCGCTACACCGCAAGCGTGACCTCTTCGAGAGATCCCGGAGCGTCCGCGGGCGACTCCGCGCTGGCCCGGAGAGAGAGACCCGATGCGATTCTCTGATCTTGAGGACGAGCCTTTTCGATTCGGTGGTTTTGACCACGTCCTGCTCGGGAGAATCGGCAAGATCGGATCCTTTGTGATGTTGGCCATGCTGACCCAGTTCATCGTGGGTGCCGCGGACGCGCTCATGGTTGGTTCCATGGACGACGTCGCGGTGGCGACCGCGGGGCAGGCGGCGCTGGGACTCGGCACGCCGCTGTACTGGATGGTGGGAGGATTTTTTTCGGCGGTCAGCTACGGGACGCAGGCGATCACCGCGCGTCGCTACGGCGCTCACGACGAGGCGGGCGCCGGGCGGGTGCTCTCCAACAGCGTCATGGTCGGTCTGGTCGCGGCCATCGTCGGCGGCGTCGTCGCGTTCGTGACCGCCGAGCCCATGAGCTCCTTCTTCGCGGAGTCTAGCGAGGCCCAGGCCCACCTGGCCTCAAGCTACGCCAAGATTCGCGCCTTCGGTCTCGGCGGCACTGTGCTGATCTTCAGCTTTAAGGCGTTCTTTGACGGGTTAGGGCGAACGCACCTACACCTCATCGCCTCCATGGCGATGACCTTGTTCAACATCGCCCTCAACTTTCCCCTGATCTATGGGTGGGCCCACGTGGGTCTTGAACCCATGGGCGTCGAGGGGGCAGCGATCGCGTCGGCGATCAGCTCGTGGGTGGGCCTGAGCGTGATGGTTGGCGCCAGCGTTCAACGGGAGATTCGAGAACGCTTCCAACCCTTCGCCTTGGGTCATCTCGACCTTGGGATCATGGCGCGCATCGTCCGGTTGATGCTCCCCTCCGGTTCCGCGTCAGTGTTTTTGATGGTCGGATTTTTGCTCTTCGTGAAAGGCGTGAGTCGCGTGGACGCGCAGGCGGGGGTGGGGGACAATCTCAACGCCGCCGCCACCACGATTTTGATGTACATCCTCGGGATGGTGGCCCTGCCCTTGATGGCGTTTGGTTCGGCCACCGCAACCGCGGTGAGTCAAGCGCTCGGGGCCGAGAAGCGAAACCTCGCCGCGCGGTCGGGTTGGGAGGCGGTCCGGGGGGCGGTGGTGGCCACGGGCGTCTTGAGCGCGCTCATCTGGTTGTTTACCGATCCAATCATCTACGTGTGGAACCCGGCGAACGAGGCGGTCCAAGCGGCGTTGGTGGCTCCGCTGCGACTGGTCGCCGTCATGTTGCCGCTCGTCGCTGTCGGCTTGGTGTTGTCTCAGGCGTTGTACGGCGCCGGGGCCAACGTGTACGTGATGATCTGCGAGGGCCTCCTGCACGCGGGTGTGCTGGTGCCCATGAGCTGGCTTCTTGGACCCGTGCTCGGATACGGATTGCTTGGGTGTTGGGCGGGCGGAAGCGTCTACGTGCTCGGGCTCGCGTTGTCCATGACGTTCCGGTTTGCGGGCAAGAGCTGGCGAAACATCGAACTTTGACGGGGCGCGGGGCGCCAGATTCGTCCCTCTCTTTGCACCACCCCCTCGAATGGATATGATGCCGCATGCGCTTGATTCGTTGGACTGCTCCGCTTTTGTTTTCGACCCTGGCGTGGAGCGCGACGGCGCACGCGAGCCCCTACTCCTTCGTGCTTGAGGTGGAGCCCGCGCCGTCCATGGATCCCACGGAGAACACGGCGGCGGTCGAGGGTCCGCAGACCGGGGCGGTGGATGACGCCGGCATCCCGGACTCGATGGATCCCACCGCGGGCGACGACGCTGAGGCGGAGGACGCGGACGGGAGCGAGACCGACACCGGCGCGCGCGATCCCAACATGTTTAATCGTCACGCCATCGGCGTCCGCACAGGGCTGGTCCTGACACCGACCTGGGGTCTTTCCGGGTTCTTGGCCTCCCACGCCAACGCTCTATGTCGCGGCAGCATTGGAAACTTCGCGGGAGATCGTGGGCTCACAAAGACCGACGGCTGCAACTTTTATGTGGGTGGTGAGTACACCTACCGCAAGGATCGGGTGGTCGACATCGTGACCAACGTGGGCTACCGCACCGTGAAGACGCCCGACGGGTATTGGCTCGACAAGGACGAGTGCCCGGACGGAGACGGCCCTGGCTGTGACCTGGCCGCCTCAGACTATACAGAGGTCAACTTGAGCTACGTGTTCATGGGCGTCGACTTCATCGCGCGCGCCCCCCTGGTGGTGACGCCCGATGTGGAATTTGGCATCGGTGGCGGCGCCGGTCTGGGTCTTGGCATCATCGTCGGCGACGGCGTGTACCAGACGCCGATGGGGGCGGGCTCCACCAACGCTGGCACCTGCAACAGCCTCGAGGATCTTGGTGATTTTACCAAGTGCACGCCGGGCTACGTCGCGAACAATGACGGGGCCGCGGACCCTGCGGACGCCGAGGCTGGCTGGAGCGACCCCGCACGATGGAGCGCACCGGGACAGCTCGCCACCTGCTCCAAAGACGAGTGCAACACCTCCGACCTCGAGCTCATCGGCCGCATCAAGAACAAAGACATCCCCCCGGTGATCCCGGTGCTCAACGTCATCGGCAGCATGCGCCTGCTGGTCAAAGATGTATGGGCCATCGACGTGCGCGGCGGCTGGAAGACCATCGGATGGTTCTTCGGCGGGGCCATGAGCTACCACTTTGGCGGCGGCAAAGCCGACGCCAAAGACTAGCGAGGACGCCAACGTGACGCGGAACACCCGCCTCGCGTGGTGCGCCGCGTCGGCGTGCGCAAGATATAAAAGTGCCCCGAGTACCCGCGTCTTCGTTACCGTTGCTGCCTTCCGGCCCTGGCGGAGTTGGCGAAGAACGCGTCACCCGAGGCATGTACACGCTACCCGATGGGCGGCGTGAGGTCACGATACGTCGTGGCGGAGAGGGCGGGATTCGAACCCGCGGTAGCTTGCACTACACAGCATTTCCAATGCTGCACCTTCAACCACTCGGACACCTCTCCTTGATGGGAACGTATCGTTTGTTGATTGGAATCGTTGTCTGGATGGTGCGGCCTCCGTCGCCGCGGTTGATGAAGTTTGAAGTTGCGGAGAGGGTGGGATTCGAACCCACGGTGCCGTTTCCAACACACCAGATTTCGAGTCTGGCACCTTCAACCACTCGGACACCCCTCCGTGGTCCCGAGAGAGACCCCTCGGGCCGCGGACTGTATCAAGGAAATCTTCGGATCCATAGCCCTCCGAAAGTGGAGAGCGTGGATCGCGTCATCGGCGCAATTTGCCGGCAGGGAGGCGCTCGCGCGCGGTGAGGAGCGCCGCGGACAGGTTCTCCGGCGAGGAGGCCGCGCGCCGCCGTGCTAGCGTTCGGACGATGCCGAGGGTCGAGTTTGCCTGCGACGGACAGCTTTTGTTCACGGTGGAAGGGTCCAAGCGCCAGGGGGCGCTGCCGAGGATCGGCGAGGCGCTGGTGGTCGAGGACGCCCGGTACGTGGTGGTGGACGTGGAGTATTGGGGCCGGCGGGCAGGCGATCCCCACCATCGGGAGCTCTGGCCGGTGGTGCACCTGCGGGCCCTCAGCGACGAGGAGTGGTCGCAGCGGCTTGAGCGTAGGCAGCCCGCCAGCGAACGTGCTACGCCCCCGGTGCGGTACTGAGACCACGGGCCATGGCACGAGATTGGATCGATTCCGACACTGCGCGCGCGCTGCTAAATCCCGACGATCGGGAGCGGCTTGAGCGCTATGTTCTGGCAGACGCCGGCGCCGGTGTCGACAAGTTCGGGGTCTCCCGTGAGGCGTTGGCGCAGGGGCTCGCGGCGGGTCGCTTCGTGCATCGTCATGTGACGCGGGTGAGGTCGAGGGGCCACGGGAATGTGCCTACCACCGGCGGTGGGTTGATCGCCATGGTCGGTCATCTTCCCAACGCAGCCGGGTTGATGTCGCTCATCGTGGACGTGTTCGTGGGGGTGTCTACACCCCGGTTGGTTCGGACCCTGCTCGACGAACGCTGGACCGCTGCCCCGTATGCGGGGAATCTCGCCCGAGAGCTTGGTCAGGTGCCCAACCTGGTGAGCAACGCGGAGTCCTTGCTGTCTGCGGGGCACCTGCTTGGAATCCCGATCCAAGACCTTGAAGAGGTGGGCTATGATCCCCAGGGAGCGGGCATGCTGTCTTCGATCCAGGGGAGCTTCACATTGGCGTCGTGCCTCGATTGGGCCAGGCGCTACAACGTCCCCGTGATTCCGGCGGTGGTCTGCGTGTCTTCGGGGCCGAAGGGGGCGCACGCTCCGTCCTGGGAGGGAGATTCGTTGCGGGCCCGTTCGTCGGCGTTGGGGCGACGCGCGGTGGAGCGGGCGTTATTTAAC
>CALKDV010000459.1 GCA_938084085.1 uncultured Nannocystaceae bacterium | reverse complement strand
GAGGCGGGTGGCAAGGACAACATCTCGGCCTTGATCGTCACGATCGACAAGGCCTGAAGAATTGTCGCACGCGACCTAGTTGGTCTGCGGCTGCTCTTGGAACCAGGACATGGGCTCGATGAGACCCTCGATATCTTCGAGGCTCACCCTCACGCCCTTGTCGGAGAACCAGAGGTCGTTGCTCAGCAAGGGGTTGCGGCGTTGCGCGATGAACAAGATGGGCTCACCGGCGTTGGTGTACCCAAGCTGTACGATGGCGTTCTCTACCCAGCGACCTCCGTCGCCATAGGAGAACTCCCGGGTGAGCCGATAAAAACCCTCGTGGGGGACCTTGCGGAGCGAGTCGAACCAGGTGGTCGAGCCGGCGCCCGTGTCGAGCTTGATGCCCGGCATCCCAAACTTCCACTGGTTGTGCTCGTTGCCGACGGTCTTGAGGACCGATGCAGGTCCGAACTCACCGTCGGTGCGAATCAGCACCAGCATATTGGGTGCGACGTCCGCCTCGTGTCCGGGGAGAAACTTCGTGGTCATGTAGATGCCTGCTGCGTACTCGGCCATATCGGGGGGGACGTTAGCCCAACACGGACACGCTGCCAACGGCGGAAGCGAGCCGCGCGACGATTGTTCCAGCCCGATGGGGCTGCGGACGGCCGCGAAGTGCGCGCCGTCACCGAGATTTGGCGGTCTCGACGATCGAGGCGATCGCCGCAGACATGTCTCGCAGATCGTCTCGGGTCTTGATGGGGACGAACCTCGACGCCCGATCGACCCGCAAAAAGCAGCTTGGGACGAATTCAGTGATCTGACCCACGAGCTGTTCAAATTGGATGATCGGGAGGGTCTCCCCCGCGGCGTCTGCAATCGTTCGATGCACGGCGAACCAGTCGAGCGGCGCGGCCTCGCGGAGCGCGTCGAGGGTGAACCACAAGGTGTTCGTGTTGAATAGTGTGTAGGGCGACATGTCGACCGCCGCGGGGAGTCGGAAGCCCTCGACGATCGCGGGACGCTCGCCGACGCGCGCGATGCAGCCGCCCTTGTCGGTGGAGGTCCGCTCGACGGCCTCCACGCTCACCTTCGCGCCACGCTCGACGGCCTCAAGGTGCGCGCCGAGCACCTCGGGCGTCAACGCGGCCCCGAGGTTGTCTACGTTGGACATGAGGACATGCTCCACCCCGCGCTCGGTGAGCCACTCGATGGTCCCAGAGGCGCGCATGGTCTGGAGGAAGTCGCCGTGCCCGGGGGCGGAGTAGATCGAGGTGTCGGGGAGCGCGTCCAAGGCGGGATCGTCTTGGAGGATCCGGCCATCTGCGTGCAGTCGCGGCATGATGGACTGGACGACCTCTCGTCGGGCCTCCGAGGGAAGATCGATCCAGCCGATTGTCTCGAGGTGCTCGTGGCTCGGCGCTTGCGTCGCGAAGCTGTGCATGACGACGGTGGGCACGACGGCGTCGACCTCTCGGGCCAGGCGTGAGATCTGGTGGAGCTTGGTGGACAAGAAGGTGTCGTCACGCCCTTCGAGGAGCGGGACCGTCCCCTTGGCGCCGCCTCCAAAGCGCATGGCCATGCCACCGTTGAGCACGGCGATGGCGACCCGGCCGCTGGTCAGAGCCTCGAGTCCGCGGGCGTGGCGCTCGCCCCGGAGGTGTGCTTCGCCGCAAAGATCGACCACCTCGCTCGCTTCGAGGGCGCCCGGAGGCGTCGAGAGCCTATTGTCGTCGGGCTGCATCCCGCCGCGGAGGACCTCGGCGTGAAGACGCGCGAAATCCGCGCTCATGAAGCGGTGCTGGCGAATTGAGTCTCGGAGGGCCATGGGGACGGCGAGAGTACACTTTTTGCATCCCGTGAGTCGCGCCCCTTCGCGGCGACGGTCGAACCCGGGCGCTTGGTGTGCTACCACTCGCGCCAATCGTGTCTGAATCGTCCATCGTCGTCAACGCAGACGGTCCCGAGACCCGCGTCGCACTCATCGAAAACGGCATCCTCACCGAGCTGTTCATCGAGCGCGACCGGGAGCGGAGCACCGTCGGCAACATCTATAAGGGTCGGGTCTTGCGCGTGCTCCCAGGGATGCAGGCCGCCTTCGTCGATATCGGCGAAGAGAAGGCCGCGTTCTTGTATGCCGGTGATATCGCCCTCTCGACCGCCCAAAACGATACTCCAACCGAAGGGTCGGGGGACGGGATCCCTCGACGCTCTGGAAAGCACGGAGACATCGCAGATCTCGTGCGCCCAGGCCAGGAGATCTTGGTGCAGGTGGTCAAAGATCCTATCTCCAGCAAGGGGGCTCGGATCACGAGTTACATCTCAGTCCCGGGGCGCAACGTGGTCTACATGCCCACGGTCAGCCACGTCGGCATCTCCCGTCGTATCTCGAAGGACCGGGAGCGGCGCAGGCTTCGCGGCATCGTCGATCAGATGCGACCGGCGGGAGCTGGCTTTGTGGTCCGCACGGTGGCAGCGGAATCGGAGAGCTCGCAGATTCGTGCGGGCATGGACTACCTCATCCGATGCTGGGACAACATTCGCGCGAACGAACGGATTCACCGCGCGCCGGTGATGCTGTACCGCGATCTCGACCTCATGCTTCGGGTGGTTCGGGACAATCTCGACGGCACCATCGACAAGGTCATCGTGGACGATCGCTCTCAATACGAGCGACTCAAGCGCTACGTCCGCGCCTTCATGCCTGAGAATGAGGACAAGATCGTGGCCTATGAGGGTCGCGATCCCATCTTTGATGGCTACGGGATCGAACTCGAGATCGATCGGGCGCTCCAGCGCAAGGTAGAACTCAAGAGCGGCGGCTCGCTGGTCTTCGACCAGGGAGAGGCGCTCACCTCCATCGACGTGAACACTGGGAAGTTCGTGGGCTCGAAGGGCAAAACCCTCGAGCAAACCATCACCCAGACCAACATGGAGGCGGCGGAGGAGATCTGCGAGCAGCTCCGACTTCGCAACGTCGGCGGCCTGATCATCATTGACTTCATCGATATGGACAAGGAGTCCAATCGCCGCAAGGTGTACCGGAAGCTCCAAGAGACGCTCCGGCGCGACCGCGCCAAGGCGCATATCACGAAGATCTCGGAGATGGGTCTGGTGGAGATGAGTCGCAAGCGCACGCGCGAGAGCCTCGAGCGGATGCTGGCGGCGACCTGCGAGGCGTGTGACGGCAAGGGCTACACCAAGAGTACGACCACCGTATGCTACGA
>CALKDV010000458.1 GCA_938084085.1 uncultured Nannocystaceae bacterium | reverse complement strand
GATGTCGCCGCAGTTTCCCGAGAACCGCGACTTGGTCAGCGGCGGGATGTCGAGGTCGAGGTAGCTGAGGCGGAACGGAGTTAAGATGGTCTCCACGTGACGCGGGTGAATCACCTCCAGGGTCATGAACAGGTTCGTCGTGATGGCTTGGGGCGAGGCGTTCAGCATGTGCGCGCCCGCGACCACCGTGTGGTTGGGAGGGATTTTTACGACCGCACCTTCCATGGTGCGCTGGTTTTCCACGAATGACTGGGTCGACTGCGCGAACAACACGGTGCCGGAAGCGGCGGCCGCGAGCTCGGAGAAACCTCGATCGCCGCACTTCCAGTAACCGTCCTCTCCTGGGTACAAGTCGTCGGGGACCACGAACCAGTTGGAGTGGTGAAAAAATCCTAGGTTGGCCTGGGTGACCGCTTGAACGTAGAGCGGCTCGTCGTTGTTGAGGGTCCACGATACGCAGTCGGTGACCTCTTCGTAGGGGGCGAGGGCCCTCTCCCCGAACATGTGGGTGAAGCTTGCGGATTCGATGGGCTCGTCGCCGTCGCCGTCGCCGTCGCCGTCGCCGTCGCCAGAGGAATCCGCGCCTTCATCGTCTCCACTTTGAGCATCCGGTGAGGCGGTCCCCGTGCAGCCGATTGCCAGCGCGAGCACGGGTGCCAGGAGTCCGAGAGAGGAGCGAGTCTGTGACGGTGTGAGGCGTTTCATCGGGGCTCATTTCATTTCATTTCGCCGGCGGCGAAGGCAGGCGAGGGGCGACAAGATCCAGAGGAAAGACAGGGGCGCCGGGGCATTCGGCGTGACCGTACATCCGCCGCCGTCGCCCTCTTCGGGAGGCTCGGGGAAGGGGTTCTCCGGAGTTTCGGGGGGGGCTGCGAGGACGATTATCTCATTGCGAGGATATCCAACAGCGTCGCGTTGCTCCCCGTCGACGATGGCGACCGAGATCAGCAGTGACTTGCCCCAGGTTTCTTCTGGTGCGGAGAATTCAAACGAAGGCGCGGGATCGTCGGCCTCCACCATCTCGTTGGCGAGCACTTTCCACCCGGAGGGATCGGCGGTCGTCGCGTAGCGAAGCTCAACGCCGACAGGACCTCGAGCCGCGATGCACGGGGACAACACGATCGTCTCGCTGTGCTCCACTACCTTCGGAAGGTCTGGGACGACGACCACCGGAGCGTCGACGGGGGCGGCGAGGTCATCCTCCACGCGGATCGCGTAGGGGGCTCGCTTCCAAACATTCCAGGGCGGATCAAAGGTGTGACCCACGGGGAACCAGGCGGTCGCTTCGACGTCGGTGGTGTCCCACACGACGCCGTCGAGGGCCGCGTCCGGGGTCAGAGGGAGGCGCGCGTCGTCGGCGGTGATTCGACGCCAGCAGTTCTCCCACACGATTGACGTCTCGAAGGTCATCTCCGGATCGTCGAGCGCGGAGGGCTCCTCGTAGCCGATGTCGATGGAGCGCTGTAGATCGTCTACCGCGAGGTAGCGGGGCGGCGGCTCACGGGTGGACCAGGAGCGGCACACCGCGATGAACTGGTGCGTCTTCGCGTCGGGCAAATCGTGATCGGGGTTGGGGAGGTCCTCCATCGCGATCGAGTAGGTCATCATGACCGTCGGGTCTGCCGCGCGATCCACGGTGAGCGCACACGTGTTAACGTCGTCAAAAATAACCGCGGTGCGGGGCTCATTGGAGTGGCCCAGGGCGCTCGACGGCGCGACGACTGCGCCGCCGCATGCGAGGGTCAAAATGCAGGTACGCCTCATGCGCGGCTAGGCTACCACTCGCCTATTGAGGGTGGGGTGGCAAGGGCTGGAAACGTCTCAGAAGCCGGAATAGGGCCATTTGGGAGCGTAGACAGGGGACCGGCGGGTGTGGCGGTGCCCGTTAGGCCCAAAGATCGAGGCTGTCCACGTCGGCGATAGCCCTGAGAACATCTGAGGTCGTGATGATGCCGATCAGCACATTGTCGTCCGTCGTGACTGGGAGGGCGCCGAGCTTCGCGTGGACCATGACCCGAAGCAGGTCCTGCACGGAGGTGCTTGGGGTCGTCGTGATCACGTCTCGCCGCATCACATCTCGGACGAGCCCGCGATTGACGTCCGACAACAAAAACGTATCGCGATCGGTGAGCATCCCGATGGGGTGTGTCTCCGGGGAGACCACGGGGACGTAGCGGAATTGTCGCAGTCGAAACAACCCGCGGGCCGTGGAGACGTTCGCATCATCCGGGAGCGACTGGACCGGGCTCGTCATAATGTCGCTGGCCACCATCGCCCGCAGCGTCTTCGTCTCCTGCTCACGGGACTGCTTGGAGTGCTCCGCGTAGCGACGAAGCGCCGCCGGTACCTCATCCCCGGCACGCTCCGAGGGGCGGGCGGGTGATGCGTTGGCGACCTTGGTCTGATCTCGAACTCCCGGTGGAGGCGGGAGTTCGTAGGGGCGCGCGATGCCCCCGTGAAACGTCACAAATGGCACGGGATTGGCTCTCCACTTCAATTCTTGCGGTTCACACCAGTCACCGTCATGGGGCGTTTTTGTACATGGAGAGGTCATGAATGTGGCCAGAAGTGCGGAAAATCCGCGCCTCTGGGGAAGTGGTGGAATTGCTGTCCTGCCTCCCCGGGCAGCTCGTTTGGCGACGCGGGCCCCATG
>CALKDV010000457.1 GCA_938084085.1 uncultured Nannocystaceae bacterium | reverse complement strand
CATCGAAGATCTGTTATCGACCAGGTTGTCCAAACAGCACTTGGTGAAGCCCAGGACCCTGATGAAATCTCTGTGACAGTCAAGAGCTTCATGGAGGCTGACTTGCCGAATGAGCTGATCGAGCTCTTGGAGAAGTTCGACGGATCTATCTACGCAGCCTGGTCGTCGGAGATGTTCTTGGACCTCCTGACGATCAGCTGGACCAACAAGGACAACCTCCCCGAGCAGTCGCTCGCGGCATCCGCTGAGCTTGAGGAGTGGTGCAACCGCTTTCCCACCATGCAGGTGTGGAAGCACCCCGAGGCTGAGCAAATTCGCGAAGCAGTCCCGACGCTGCTCATGGGCATCGGCTGGAAAAAAGCGATGGCGTACCAAGACTCCGGCAAGCGGTTTGTGGAAGGCGAAGAGGGCGGTGAAGCGGATGGTTTCGCCAAGTGTGCCGACCAGTTCCTGACCGTGTTCAACGACTTTGAGGATCACCCCAAGGCGGACACCTTGTTGTGGAACTCCGCGGAGTGTCTCGACGCAGCCTACAAGGTCGGTAACTCGATCAAGGTTCGTAAGACGCTCCTCGAGCTGTTCCCGGAGAGCAAACACGCGAAGGAGTCGCTGTACTTCCTCGGAGGGTCATACCAGGCGATCGCCTACTACGACCAAGCAGCGACGCGCTACGAGCAGTTCTCAGAGAAGTACCCGAAGGACAAGCGAAGCGCTGACGCGTTACAGAACGCGTACCTGTTCCAGCTTGGGCTGGGCAACGAAGAGCGTGCGGACGCCAACCTCAAAAAATACGAGGCCATCTACAAGAAGAAAGACGTGGATCGTGCGGCGCGGATCTTCTGGTCCAAGCACGCCCTCATCGACAATGAGGACGAGCAGCGGGCGCACGCGCTCGAGTATCTGAAGGTCTACGGTACCCGCGGAGGGAAAGATCGGGCCGCGGTGGCGGAGGCTGAAATCGCCATCATCGATTGGAAGCGCTCGTGCAAAGAGGACCTCCTCTACGACAGCTGCTTGTCGGTCAAACGGCAGCGCGCGTTGTCGGCCGCCGAAGAGATCGAGAAGAAGAAGCGCATGGAAGCGAAGCTCAAGCGCGCGGAAGAGGCTGAGAAGCGTCGTAAAAAGAGGGAAGCTGGAAAAGACGACGAGGAAGACAGCAAGAAGAAGAAGAAGAAGTACATTCCGCCCAAGCGGTGCGGAAGCGCGACGCAGGGCGTGATTACGATTCACGAGCGCGACAAAAAGCTCGCGGCTGGAGCTCAAAAACGCTTCAAGAAGGTCGCAGGCATCGCGCGGAAGTCACCGAAGATTCCCGCAGGCGAGATCCAGCGGGTGGAAGCGTTCAAGAACGCGTGGGGCGCCGCGCTCGTGTACATCGCAGACCAAGAGTACGAGGACTATCTTGGTACCACGATGCCAACGGGGCTCGATTTTAACGTCGAGGAGTACAAGAAAGACTCTCCCATCAAGGAGTGGGCCGAGGAGTACGAGCAGCAGGTTAAGACGGCCGCGGATTCGAAGAAGCGTTTCGGCGAGTACTTCGACAAAAAGCGTAAGAGTCTGCTGTCCCTCACCGAGCAGTACGCGAAGGTGAAGGCTACCGGATCGCCGTACTGGATTCTCGCATCCAGCGCCCGCACCGCGCTGTTGAGCCAGAACTTCGCTGACGAGCTGTACCGGGCTGAAGTTCCGCGCTCGTTCAAGACGGAGGATCAGTATTACGCGTACTGCGACTCGATGGCCGACTTCGCCGGGCCCTTGGAGAAGCAAGCCGTGGAGGCGTTCGATTACTGCATCGGTCGCTCGACCGAATTCCAGTTCTTCAACACCTTCTCGCGTTTGTGCGAGGAAGAGATGCAGCAGCGAGATGCCGAGAAGTTTCCGGCGACCAATGAGCAGTTTGGTGAGTCCACCTACACTGCGAGCCGAATCGCGACCGTGGGCGTCATGACCTCCACGGAGGGCGTGAAGCGAAACCGTGTGAAACAAAATAAGAAGGCCGACGAGGAGACGAAGGGCGAGAGCACCGCGGATCCCAAGAAAGTGTCTGGAGGCACCCAGTGAAGCCGATAGCCTTGACACGAGGAGCAAAGCACATGAGCAAACTTACTCATTTACTTACAGTGATGGCGCTCGCTGCGTCCGTATCCGCCTGCAAGAAGGGCGGAGAAAAGGCAACGACCAAGCCGGGGGCGAAGGGGAGCGTGACGGGCACGCGAGAGGTCCCGACCGTGAAGGCGAAGGCCGAGTTCGATAAGGTTGCGGCCAAGTACGCCGCGGCCGTGCCCGAAGGCGCGGAGCCGTCGCCGGAGGACTGCACCAAGTACGTCGGGCAGTTCAAAAAACTCTATAAGCAGTTTGGCGACCAAATGATCCTCGCGGAGTTCAACGCTGCGGCGTTGCAAGAGCGCTGCGGCGACCCAGCGTCTGCCGAGAAGTCGTACCAGGCGCTGGCCAGTAAGAAATACATGCCGGCCATGAACAACCTCGGGGTCTTGCTTTGGAACCGAGGCGAGCATGCTGCGGCGCTCGATTGGTTCGATAAGGCGGTTGACGCAGATCCAACGAAGGCATTCGAGGCGCGCAACAATCTCGCTGCGGCGAAGCGTGACACCTATGCGGAGAGCCTCGACGTGGCTGAGTTTGAGTCGGCACTCAAGAATATTCAAAATATTCTGGCCGTCGACACCTCGAACAAGATGGCCTACGAGAACCTCGCGCGCCTGTACTACGATCGCGGTCGTCTCAAGGATAAATCGTACCTGCTTCTCTCCAACCTCGTTGTTGCGCAGGCGCTTCAGGTTCTGAAGAAGGAGGGCACGACCAGCTCTGAGATCTTCAACTTGAAGGGTCTGTTGTTGATGCAAGAGGACAACCAAGTGGATGCTCTTCGTGCGTTCAAACGGGCGGTTGAGGTGGAGCCGAATCACGTCGACGCGAACCTGAACATCGCGTTCATCTCCATCCGCTTCCGTGACTACGCGACCGCAGAGAAGAGCCTGTCCATCGCGATGCAGGCGCCACGGGTGAAACGTGACCTGGAAGCACAGATTGCCATGGGTGTAGCTCAACGCGGGCTGAAGAAGTATGCGGACGCGGAGGCGACTTACAACACAGCGATCGGATTGGACAACACAGATCCGCGCCCGTGGTGGAACCTCGGGGTGCTGTACCAAGAGCACAAGGTGTCTGAAGACGGCGTCGATCAGGTGAAGATCGAGCAGCTGTTCAAAACTGCACAGGCCCACTTCAATAAGTTCTGCACGGTAGCAGCGGGCAAGGCGTGCAAAGACGTGGACACGAAGTCCATGGCGAAGTCCGCACGTCGAGGTCGTAACCTTGACGAGGAGAAGAAGCTCGTCGCTGACGCGAAGCTCCGCGTGATCATCATTGATGAGGCGTTTGCAGCATTCCGTCAGATGGAAGAGCTGGAGAAGAAAATGAAAGAGCTCGCGCGAATCGAGGAGGAGCAGGCCAAGGCAGAGCGTGCTCGCCTGCTTGAACTCGAGCGTCTCGCTCGCGAAGCCGAAGAGGCTGGCGATGATGAAGAAGAGACCAGCGACGGCGACAGCGACGCTGCCGAATAGCCTCTCTCATCGTACGCGCAGGTGCGCGTGACTCCACAACGCGGCGTCTCCTCACGGACCGCCGCGTTGTTTATGTACGGGACGCTTACGGTTTGACGAGGTCATGGCAGACCGAAATCGCTTGTCGCGCGTTGGACGAGAGATGCCTGAGCATTTTGTTGACTCGTTCCAACCAGTCCGACAGCACCGTCACCTTGGTCGACGCCCGTGTTCCGCGGGGGAGCCGCCTCTGTCGGGGATCTGCTCGGGCGCACGTAGGCACTGGCGAGGGTTCGGGAGCGCGTCGATGTTGATGATGTTCTTTGTTTGGACATCACCGGTCATGGTCGGTGCGATGACTCGAGTTGCTGCCGAAATGAGTCCGCCTACCCACACGTCTGTTGATGACTCGGACGGCGGCGACTGGAGCGAGCGACCCGATAGCGTCCGGGAGGTCCGCTACGACGATGGAGAGTCTGTCGACGGAGATCGGCTCGGCCCCATGGGTGAGCGAGTTGTCGCAGGTAGCTCGTTACGGCATCAGAGTCTGATCTCTCCCCGCACCGATTTCGTCGATCGGCTCATGCGTTTTGCCCACGACATGTGAGACGGCGGTCATGGCTGAGCATTCCCCGGTGTCGGTGGCCATTTCATCAAAGAGATCGCGGACAAAACCCATGCGCGCACAGCGCGCGAATGGGGCTGGGTGGCTCTCTTCAGCGGATTGAAGGCCGCGAAAGCCGTTTCAGCAGCGACGCAACCTTCGCGGCATTCGATCGCAATTTTCGCGCTCGAAGGGTTTGCAGGCTGGTGCGTCGGGGCATACCATCGCCGCACCTCAGCAGCTTGGGAAAAACAGGTCCGATGCGTTCGAAACAAATGATTTGTCGAGTCTCGGTGGTGTGCTTCGCCGCCGGTTTGTTGGTGCCTTCTTTCGTCCAGGCGGCGCCCGCGGGTGGCGGTTCTGACCAGTCGGCCAATCGCGGTCAAGACGCTGGCGGATCGACCGTCTACGACTTCGAAGATGACAACGTTGACGGAGAGCTGCTCTCGCCGGAAGGCGCCTTGATCACCTCCCGCAGCGGCAGCAAGCACGACAGCCTCATCACCATTCGGGCAGGCTTCATCCCCGAGATGATCAAAGCGGCGCGCGACATTTAGTTCGCGATACGCGTCAACTCACGAACCCCCACCAAGTTTCTCAGACTGCGGCGGAACTTTTTAGGTTCTCCGCGGTCCAAAGTACTGCACCGCAAAAGAAACGCGCAGGATCATGTCCACCATCGTCAATATCGAAGTTCAACGGGACGGCCAGGTCGTAGACCAGAAGTCCTTTAATAAAGAGGCCATCAAGATCGGTGGCCGCGCGACGAGTGATCTCCACCTTGATGGTGAAGGGGTCGCGCGCATTCACGCAGTCATCGAGGTGTCGGGCGCGGATGTTCGGCTGGTGGACTTGGGCAGCAAGGGCGGCACCGCGCTCAACGGCATGGCCGTGAGCGGCAACGCAGCGCTTTCCGACGGCGATGAGGTCGTCATCGGAGGCTTCAGCCTCAAGGTCGCGTTGGTGGACGAAGCGACGCAGGCGGCGCACGCCCAACAGGCGGCGAACGCCCAACAGGCGGCGCACGCCGCGGCGGTCGCGGAAGCTGCGAAGGTCGCACGCCAAGCGGCCATCTCTGAAGCCATCGCTTTTGACGCAACGGAGATGGAGGATAACGATTCCCGCCCCGTCGCTGAGGTGATGTCGATGCTCGGATCTACCGTCATCGACGTGTCATTCGTCGGGCACAACAGCGGGGCGCGCCAGAAGATGGTGCCGGCCTTGATGGGTATCGGGCTCGTGCTCGTGATCGGTGGCATGGTGATTTTCGGCCATGAAGTGAGTCAGGACTGGGAAGCGTGGAGCACGCTCGCCGTCGACGCTCGCAAGCATGACCTGCCTGCCCCCGCTGCTCCCGGTTGGGGCACCGGCCCGCTCGGTATCATCTTGATGATTTTGGGTGTCGTGCCGCTGGTCATCGGCGCACAGCGTCGCGCGGAGAGGGTTGTCCGCAACTTCCTGATCGGCGAGGGCCATCACGCGACCCTACATGTTCCGACCGCCGGACTCCCCGACAAGGTGGCGTTCCCGCTCGTTCGAGGCGGCGCTGCGGGCGACTACTCGGTCACCTTCGCGGAGGGCATGACGGGTTCGGTCACCATGGGTGGTGCGACCCACAGTCTGAAAGAGCTCGTAAGCCAAGGCCGTGCCATGGCTCAAGGCGGCGCGTACAGCTTCCCTCTTCCCGCGGACGCCCGATGCAAGGTCGTCTACGGCGACATCACCTTCCTCATCAATAGCGTCAAGTCGGGCAAAGTCCTCGCCAGTCGTCAAGAGATCGACAAGCTCTTCCTTGGCTACTTTGGCGGCGTTTCGCTGCTGACGGTGCTGTTCGCGGGACTCATCTTGACCACCGCAGAGGGGGCCTTGGGCTTCGACCTCGATGACGGGGCAGGCGAGAACCGCTTTGTCGGCTTCATGAATCAGCCCGACGAAGTGAAAGAAGAAGAGCCTCCGCCAGAGGAAGAAGAAGATAGTGACGAAGAGGCTGGCGGGACTGGACAGCGCCACAAGGGCGCAGAAGGCAAGATGGGCAAGCCCTCGAGTAAGAGCAAGTCCGGCCTCTACGCCATGAAGGGTCCCAAAGACGCTATCCCGCAGATGGCACGTAACTTTGATCCCGAGATGGCAGCACGCCAAGCGGGTATCCTCGGTGTGATGGCCCAACAAAGCGGCCACTTCCTGGCCTCACCCTACGGTGGAGCCTTCGCGGTTGGCAATGACGACAGCGATGTATGGGGAGGTTTGACCGGGAGCGAAGTCGGCGAAGCCTACGGCGTAGGCGGTCTGGGCTTGGTCGGAACCGGCCGTGGTGGTGGTGGTACCGGTGAAGGAACCATCGGTCTCGGCAACACCGGTCTGATCGGCAAGGGCGGCGGCGGCGGCTCTGGGTCTGGCTACGGGCGGGGATCCGGCGCGGGCTTCGGTGGCAAAGGCAAGCGCGTCCCTCGCGTTCGCCAGGCGAAGGCGAAGGTCCAAGGCGCGCTCGATAAGGACATCATTCGTCGTATCGTCCGCTCGCACATCAACGAGGTCCGCGGCTGTTACAACCAGGGTCTCAGCCGAAACCCGAACCTGTCCGGCCGCGTCGCTGTTCAGTTTGTGATTGGCACGACAGGCAAGGTTTCGAACTCTGTCGTCGCGAGTGACACGACCAAGGACAAGCAGGTCTCGCGCTGTATCGCCAAGGCGGTCAAGCGCTGGAAGTTCCCGAAACCTCGAGGTGGTGGACAGGTTATCGTGACCTATCCGTTCAACCTCTCACCGGGTTGATCGACGGCAAACCCGTCGTACGCGAAGCCTCAACCGCATGGCGGCTGGGGTTTCGCGGCGTCTTGGGAACGGGCGGGGGAGCATGTCCCCATCGCGGACCAGCGGCCGCGCGCTTGTCGGGGACGACGCTTCGCTCCATGAGGTGTTTAAAACCTTCCGCGTAGATCGCGCTATCACCTCACACCCATGGCGGACCCGCTCGGACTCCCGATGCAGCGTCCGCCCGGCGCCGGCTCACGCTGCCCGGAAGGTGTCGACCGTTAGTTGCGATCCACGCTCGTTCATCTCGGCCATGACAGCCATTGGTCTTGTGGACCCTCGTGCCGCTCGTTATCATCGCGCCGCGTCAAGGCCGGCCTATGAAAAAACTCTCGATGACCCTTCTCCTCCCCGCACTGTTGATGGCGGGTTGCAAACTCCAAAGCCCCACGCGAAACGAGTCGACCCGCGCGATGAACGAAGGGATTCGTCAGCTCCAAAAAGGGAACTTTTCGGGTGCAGAGCGAGCCTTCCAAGACGCGGTTCAAAAAGATCCAATGCACGCGCTCGCCCACTACAACATGGGCAAGCTCTTCGTGAAGCAAGAACGCTGGCCGGACGCGGAGCAGGCGATCAAGCAGGCTATTTTGACGATGGGTGATGAGGCCAACTCCGATTACTACTTTCAGCTCGGCGTCGTTCAGTCGGCCCAGGGTGGAGCGTCCGGTGTCCCGGCGACGGAGCGTGACGCAAAGTACGGCGAGGCCATCGAGTCTTTCAACAAGACCATCGCCGCCAACCCCGCCGCCTACAAGGCTCACTTTCACGTTGGTGAGCTTCAAGAGAAGTTGGACGACCCTGCTGCGGCAGACGCCTCGTACCGCGCTTGCATCAACACCAACGGCAAATACAGCAAGTGCTTTGTGGCGCTCGGCAACATGTACATCGACTATGGGCATGCCAACGTGGCGATGTCCGTCCTCGATGTGGGCGCCCAGATCAATGAGACCGACCCCGAGATGTGGAACGGCTTGGGGCGGGCGTACCAGACGCTGAACAAGCCACAAGAAGCGGTCGACGCGTTCAAGAAAGCAAAGCTGATCGATCCCGATCGCGTCGACGTGCTCTACGGTATGGGCATGGCCTACGCCGATCTGCGTATGCAAAAAGAGTGCGGAGAGCAACTCCAGGCATTTTTGACCCGCGCGGGGCAAGGCGTGCCCGAGGACATCCGCAAAGCCGCCCAAGATACGCTGCAAAAGTGCAACGACATCGTGAACTAGTCGTCGTTTCGCTGCGCCGCGCGATGAGTGAGCAACCGTTGGACGACGCACGAAGTCCAACGGGCCTGCGGATCACGCGCTCTTTTCGTAGGGCATCTAGGTAGGGGCTGGAAGCCCCGCCCGCGTGGCCAGTTGGGGAATCTGCGACGCCATAAAGATCGCCGAATGAGGTGACGTTGGGCGGGCCACACACGCTGTTTTGCGGCCCTGGTGCAGATTCGTCCCAAATTCGGGTCGATCGCGACCGCAGGATGGTCGACGCATGCTGGGCACCTCACAGCCAACCGCAGCCGACGGGTCCTCCGCGACGATCGGCTGACCCTGGAAGGAGCGCACGGACTGCGGCGCCGTAGACCGCCCACCATTCCGCGGTCGAACGGTCGCTCGCGAGCGCCGATCCCTCGCGTGGTTGATTCCTTAAAAATAGGGACGAAAGGGGTCCTGATCGCGTTGAACGGCCGTGCGGGGGCATGTATCATCGCGTCCCAATTGCGCGATGAAGACCGCGTAATCGACGAGAGATAAGGCAAACATCATGCAGATCTACGAGCGCATCAAGGGCCGCCTCAAGCAGGTTCACGACTGGTCATCCGTCATCAACGAAATGGAAGCCGAGTGCGACCAGCTTGCCGACGCGGGATCCCAATCGGCATCCCTTTTCTCACTTGCGGGAACCTGCGAAGCCGACCTGCTCGACAAAAGTCGAGCGATGGAAATCTACAACAAGGCGTTCAAGACGGACCAGAGCAACCTGTCGGCTCTCCAACACGCCCGCGAGATTTTTCATGAGATGGCGGCGCTCGACATGGTCGAGCGTTTGATGGGTATTGAGCTGCGGAGCAATCAAGACCCCGCGCGGGCCCCCCAACTCAACTACGCGTACGGTGTCACCAAACTCAATCAGCGTGACGTCGCGACGGCGAAGCAGTTCCTCGACGCGGCGCTTGCCGCAGACGCAGGAAACGCGGAGTACCAAGCACGGGTCGCAGAGGTCAGCTACGACCGCGCGAATTGGACGGCAGAGTTTGACGCCCTCGTGGGTCAGTTGGCCGGGCTCGTTGGTGAGGCCGATCCTCTGGCGGCTTCGGCACAAAACCGAGGACCCGAGGTCAGCGCGTTGTATCTGCGCTGCGCCCGGATGCTTCAAATTGAGGCACCCGCGGACGAGCGCTTGCTCCCCTATGTCTTCAAGGCGCTCGACGCCAATCCAATGAACCAAGCCGCGGGTTACCTCAGTGAGCTCATGCTCGCCGCGGGCGAGCACTACGGCCACCTGCAAAAGCTGATGGATCGTCGCGCCAGCCTCGTGGAGGATGAGGGGATGCGCGTCGCGTTGCTGTCGACGTTTGCGCAGACCTGGCAGGTTCGTTTCCAGAATGCAGAGATGGCCGCCTACTTCTACCGG
>CALKDV010000456.1 GCA_938084085.1 uncultured Nannocystaceae bacterium | reverse complement strand
ATGCGATCCAGATGGAGGAGGATGTGCTCGGATGTCTCCTGAAATCCGAACACCATCGTCGCGGTGCTCTTCATCCCGAGCGCATGGGCCTGTCGCATGACCTCGAGCCACTCCTCCGTAGAATTTTTGAATGGGCTGATCCGGTTGCGGATCTCGTCATCGAGGATCTCTGCGCCCCCTCCTGGCAACGAGTCCATCCCCGCCGCCATCAAACGCTGCAGCACGGCGCGGATCGAGAGACCCTCGATTTGTGCGATGTGTAGGATCTCGGTGGGGGACAGGGCGTGCAGGCGCAGGGAGAAGTTCTCCTTCGTCCACCGGAACAGATCTTCGTAGTAGGCGAGCTTGAGGTCGGGGTTGAGGCCCCCCTGCAACAGGATCTGAATCCCGCCCAGCGCCTCTGTCTCACGAAACTTCTCTGCGAGCACCTCCCGCGGGAGCACGTAGCTTTGTCGCGACCCCGGCGGGACAAAGAAATTGCAGAACTTGCACCGAGTGACGCACACGTTTGTATAGTTCACGTTTCGGTCGACGATGTAGCTCACGACGCCCTCCGGGTGCAGGGCCTTTCGACGCGCATCTGCGGCGAGGCCGAGCGCCATGGTGTCGGCGTGCTCGTACAAGTAGATACCCTCCGCGAGGTCGATACGTTCTCCTGCGGCGGCGCGCTCCAAGATTTCGTCGACGTTGAGGCGTTGCGTCCGCGCGCGCGCGGCGACGAGGCGTGCGGGCGCCTCCACCCCCGCGAATTGCACGTGGATCACGTCCTCGTGCACATCATCACTGACCACCTTGCGGCCGGCTCGGAGTCGGGACGCGCGGGACAAAAACTCCGCGAGCCCCTCGCGTTGGTGGGTCTCTAGCCCGTACCGGATGGTCTTGCGGAGGTAGTTTGCGTAATGGTTTTCGTCCAACGCGGCCAGTCCCGACGCGACTTTTTGTTCCCTGTACTCACGCGCGATGGCCTCGGCGTATTTGTCCATGCTCCGATCGCGAGATGCCTGCAGGGCAGCGACATGCGCCGGGGTGAGGGCGCCAGGCCTGGCGGCCCAAAATGCGAAGACGAAGGGCAGGCCGGTGCGCTCAAACCACAGGTCACCGAGATCGTAGACGTGGGTAAATTCGGAGCGCAAGCCGAAGGCTGCGTCTCCGATGACCAAGGCCGCGTCGGTTCCGCGCACCCGGGCGCTGCCCTCACCGTGGGGGGCGTCGCACCACTCCACAACTTGACCATCTTCTTGGAGCAGCACCCGCAGCATCAACGAGGAGGATCGGGAGGCGTCGTCGAGGTGGATTCTCTCGATCTGCTCAAGCGGAACCTCGGAGACGAGGACGACTGTCTCGACGCTGCCTTGGCATCCGATGGCGACCCCGGGGACCACCTCCCACTCGGGGTTGTCGAGGTAGGCAGCGACGGGGACAAGGGCCACGTCGCACGCGCCGTCCCGAAGTTGCTGGGCGCAGTCTGAGGGGAGCGCTGTGGTCACCTCGAACAGCGGCTCGCCCGCCTCGTTGACAGGGGGCTGCTGGACAAGCCCCCGAAACAGCGGCCGCGCGTTTAGGAACTTGACGGCGCAAATTCTCAGGGGGCCCGGCGTCGGTGGTGGTGTTGGTTCCATATCGGCCTAGTGGGAGAGCACGTGGAGAGACTTGCGACCGGCGTGTCCGGAGAAAGGTACGCTGGACTCGACGCGGATGTCGGGCAGCGGCGCGCCGTCGTCCTCCCATCGCACGTCGTACAGGGTTGTGCGCTCGACCGCGTGGCGTCCCGCCTCCCGGATGAGACGCACGAGGTCGGTGCGGGTGATGGCCTGCGGGGTGTCTGCGCCAGCCATGTGATAGATCTTCTCTTCTTGGACCGTCCCGTCCAGGTCATCCACCCCGAAGCTGAGCGCGATCTGGGCGGTCTTGATGCCCACCATGATCCAGTAGGCCTTGATGTGGGGGATGTTGTGAAGCATGAGCCGCCCGACGGCGTAGGTGCGGAGGTTGTCGACGCCGGTGGGCGCGGGAAGCTTGCCGAGGGCGTTGTTTTCGGGGTGGTAGGCCAGGGGGATAAAAGTCTGGAAGCCGCCGGTCTCGGCCTGTAGATCGCGCAGTCGAATCATGTGATCCACGCGCTCCTCGAGGGTCTCCACGGTGCCATAGAGCATGGTGCAGTTGGTGCGAAGACCGATCTTGTGGGCGGCGCGGTGAACCTCGAGCCACTGGGCCGCGTCGGCCTTACCTTTGCAGAGCTTGTTGCGGGCGCGGTCCGCGAAAATCTCCGCGCCGCCCCCGGGAAGGCTGCCGAGGCCCGCGTCCTTGAGCCGTGTCAACACCTGCTCGTAGGTCATGGAGAACTTCTCCGCGAAGAAGTGAATCTCCACCGCGGTGTAGGCCTTGAGGTGGATGTCGGGACGAAGTTCTTTGAGGTCGCGCAGGATGTCGAGGTAGTACTCAAACGGGAGGTCGGGGTGGAGTCCGTTGACGATGTGGATCTCCGTGACCGGCTGATCGAGCCGCTCGACCAACTTCTGACGAACCTGCTCGACCGACATGGTGTAGGCCTGTGGCGACGAGGGCTCCAGCCGCGCGAAGGAGCAGAACTTACAGTCGGCCTCGCATACGTTGGTTGGGTTGATATGAAAGTTGACGTTGAAGTAGGTGCGATCGCCGTGGAGGCGCTCGCGGACCTCGTTGGCGAGGGCGCCGACGGCGAGCAAGTCCGGATATCGGTACAAAAACACGCCATCCTCGAGGGAGAGCGGGGCGCCTTCGCGGGCCTTCTCAGCGATTTGGTGGAAACGTCGGGTGTCTTTGGCAGGCATGAGGGGCTCAGTTCGCAGCGGGGGGCGGGGATCCTTGGACGTGCAGTCCGACTTGTTCAACGAGGGCGCGAAGGCCCGCGCGGGTGTTCTCCGTGGGGCGCGTCACACCGGCGAGGGGGAGGGAACGATCGGGTTCAATCGGGCCCACGAGGGCGGAGGCGCCGAAGCCCAGCGCGACCTGGGCGACGCGGATTCCAAGGAGGTCATGGCGCGCCCCGACATGCACTGACGGGGGCAGGGCGATTCGGGCGGCCGCCACCGTCCACAGCCTGTGGATTCCTTGTGGCTCGGCGCACCA
>CALKDV010000455.1 GCA_938084085.1 uncultured Nannocystaceae bacterium | reverse complement strand
GGGCTCACGACGAGCCCGGTGACGACCTTGGTGTGCCCACGCAGCGTGTGCAGCACCTGTCCCGTCACGATCGACAGGATCTTGACGACGTGGCCGCACGCGCAGCAAACGAGCTGGCCGTGGTAGGCCGTCTCAGTGAAGGCGGAAACAGCGTGCCCATATGCACCACCGGCTATGAGCGTAAGGGAAGTGGAGGCGGTAGTGGTGGTAGAGGCGGCAGTGGTCTTTGACTCATGCACACGTCCCGGTGTCTTTGTCGCCTTTGTCGCCTTTGTCGCCTTTGTTGCCTTCGCCTTCTTCGTTGTCTTCTTCGCTTTCCCCATCTTCGCCGCCCCCGCCCCTTTCTTCTTCAAGGACGAGGCAGAGGAGGTCGGCTTCGGGGTTTTCTTCCTCTTTTTCGAGGAGCTGGCGGCAGGCTTCGAGGAGCCATGGCTCTTCTTCCGGCTCGGCGTCTTGGCCATGGGGTGCGCTCCGCGCGGTCATACGACACCCGCCGCCGCGCCTCAGCCTACGACTCTACCGACGGGTCAGGGCGAGTTGGGGCGAGCGTCTCCTCTGCTGGAGGAGGAGCAAGAGACCATGCAGGCGGAGGCACCCGCGACTGCGTCCATCCCCGAGCTCGAGGATAAACCCGATGAGGCCGCGCCGGGGAGCTCGCCTGTGCAGGTGTCTCAAGAACCCGGGCCGCCCCCCGAGCGGGCGATCCCCACGCGGTGCAGCTACGCGATGTACAATTGGAGTGTTACGAAGAAGCGAGGCGTGAATCGGAGGACCGAAGACCACGACTACGCGACGGTGGAGGGCGACGAGCGAGATCCGAATGATGAAGTGTGCACCCTCTGCGAACAAGATCAGGTTGAGATCGATCCGGCGGATCTTGGGCTGGACGTCAAACCGTTCAAGGTCTGCTGGGCCTACGCAGACAAGGTCCGCGAAGCGCTCATCACGATCGCCAACAGCGGTGAGTTCGACGTTGTGTCCATCACGAGTTACCGCCCGGGACGCACTCGCGGTCGGGTGGAGCAGGGCCTGCGGATGGAGCTAAGCAACCACAGCTACGGGACTGCCATCGATATCAACGCGAAATACAACGGATTGTATCGGCGCTGCAGCGTCGAGGCGACGGATGAGACCTCCATCGAGGGGTGCACGCTGGGTGTGGGGGGCGCGTGGAATCCCACGGCGAGGCCTCGCGTCTCCATTGCGCCAGGCGGCGTGGTGGTCACGACGTTCACCGAGGATGTTGGCTGGAAGTGGGGAGGCTCGATCGAGGGCAGAACGAAGGACTTTATGCACTTCTCCTTGACCGGCTACTAGCGCCGACGGCTCAGTCGAGGGCGCGCGCGCACCTTGTGTGGACTATCCGTAGGTGAGGTACTGCTCGTAGACGACTGTACCCGACTCGTCCATGATCTTGACCAGCACTTCGTTCGTCTCTGGATCGAAGGTGAGCAGCGGGACGCGTGGCTCACCGACGCGGTACTCGAACTGGTCGCCGCTCAAAATACCGCCCACGGGATTCGTGTTGCCGGAGGTCACGCAGATCTCTTTCATGCGGCTCCCAGGTCCCGCGCCCGGTGAGGCGTTGATATTTCCGACATAGGTCGTGTGGATGTCCCCGGCGATCCACCACACGTTCTCGATCTCCTCGTTGTCGATGAAATCGATGATCTCCTGGCGTTGCTCGGGGTATCCCTCCCAACGATCGGAGTCTTGAATACCGAGCCATCCGGTCAGGATCGCGAACGGGACGCTGTTGAGGACCACCTTAAAGTGGCAGGGACTGTTTTGGAGTCGGTCCTTAAGGAAGGCCAGCTGTTGCGCGCTGATGTACTCACCTTGGGTTCGTGGAGAGCGCTCGTATCGGCTGTCGAGGACGATAAACTCTACCGTCGCGCCCCATCGGAAGCTCCTCCACAGCGGGTCCATGGAGGTGGTGGCGTCGATGGGCATCACAGTGTAATAGGCCTCGATGGCGTTCTCGATGCGGGAGATGTCCTCTGAGGCGCCAGACCAAGGATCGACAGAGCCGTTGTCGGTGACCTCGTGATCGTCCCACGTGGAGTACAGACCCGACTTCGAGAACACCTGTCGATATCCGCCACCGTGGAAGGCGCCCCAGGCCTCGAGGTAGGTCTCGTAGGCGCCCCCGTTGGAGAAGACGGTGTCCATGTACGCCTGATCTCCGAGGTGTAAGAAGATGTCGTAGTACTGATTCGCGAGCACTGACATCGTGCTCCATGTGTAGGGGGTGGAGGGGGGATTGTTGGGGTCGTAATAGCCGCCGTTGCAGGCGGCGAGGGCGACGGTGATCGGTTCGAGGGCATCATCGGCGAGCGCGGTGCGCACCTGGCAGATGAGACTTCGAGCAGAGAAACCGGCGTCAGGGTCGCCGTCGAAGGCGGCGTAGGTGTACCAGGTCCCACTCGAGAGCCCATCCACCCACACCTTGGCGAAGCCGTTGCCATCGGGAGTCACCGTCTGCTCCGCGACGAGGAAGACCTCTCCGGGGGTGGTGCTTGGACGCCAGACCCGGAGCACCTTCTCGCTCGCATCCGAGACGTACAAGGCGATCATGACCCGGTTTTTGGTCATCTCGCCGGCCATGGGGGTACGTGGGAAGAGCGTCGTGTCTTCGATGATTCCGTCGGGATCAAATTCTACGGGCGCGCCGCCGTCACCGTCACCGTCACCGTCACCGTCACCGTCACCGTCACCGTCGCCATCACCGTCGCCATCACCATCTCCGCCGGTCTCGCCGCTGCCGTCACCGCCGTCTGCCGCGTCATCTCCGCAGCCCGTCGCGAGCACCGGGAGGCCGACGGCAGACAGGGACATGAACGACCGACGCCCCAATCCAGTGTCAGCGGAAGAGGTCGTCGCTTCCGACTCGCCGACCGTCTCGGTGGGATCGGCATCCACGGTGTCGACGGGGGTCTGCAGGGGCGTGATGTCATCTTTGTTCGAGTCCGACATGGCTGAATGGGAGTTTACTACGTTCCCGCACCAACGTCGGTGGGGGCCCGGTCTCGCCGCCACATGTGGTCGTCTCGGCCACATCGGCGGGGGGGCGCGAGGCCCGAGCCCCGTTCGTCATCGGCGCCGCAGCTCCCACGGTCGCCGCCACGCGCCCATTGGAGCCAATTGTATTGGTCACTGATCTCACCATCCACGCGCGAGACTTGATGGCCGCGGAGGTCGATGCTCACCCTCCGCACACGGTTCGCCCCTCGCAGACCACCCTTGAATTCGGGTCACTAAAAACAACAATCGACCCTGGATCTTCGTGGGTGGCAGGCTAGACTGCACAAATGGAGTGGACGCGGCGTGCATGGATGACGGCGATTCCAGGGTTCCTCGCCTCGGCTGGTGTGGCCGGTGCCGGCGGGGCGGTCTTGTTATCCCCGCGCCGGGCGAGCGCGGCGTTTGGCGTGCGCGGCACCTTCGTCTATTCCGGAGGGCGCGCCCAGGAGCAACGTCGGGCGGCGGCGGTGGAAGAGGTCGTTCAGGAGGTGAACGTGATCATTCGGGGGATGGCGCGGGAGCGGATCCTCAAGGGGACGGCGCCCAAGTCTCCGCTCGAGATCACCGTGGATCCGCTCGCCCGAGTGGCGTCCTTGCGCGCGCCGACCATGCCACTCTTGCGTGGCACCACGGACGGACGGCCGGTGGCGTGGAAGACGGCCAGTGGCGACCGTAACACCGTCAATATTACGCAGCGCGAGGAGGTCCTCTCGTTTCGGTTCCGTGGGAATGGCGGGGACAGCCGATATGTGTATCGGTTCGCACCGGACGGTCAGAGCCTGGTGCTGCAAGCTTCGGTCTCGCACCGCTTGATGCCCAAGTCACTGCGATTTCGGCTGTCCTACCGCAGGGTGCCCTAGCGCTGAGGCAGAGGAAGCGGAGGGCGGCGGAGCGGGCTTGTCTTTCAAATTTGAGAGCGCACGGCTCGCCGCGGCGAGCGTCGCGCCGTACATATGACCGCTGTTGTCGAGGACCGAGATCACGCCACCGCCTGCGTAAGGCTTGACGTCGTCTTGCGGCGAGAAGATCACCAAGTCTGCGTGGAAGGCGGGTGTCGCTCCACGATGGTAGAGGACGTCAGCGATCGCTGGCAGTGCGTGGTTCATGGTCGGGCGCGAGGGCGCCCGCTGACCTGCGTAGAGG
>CALKDV010000454.1 GCA_938084085.1 uncultured Nannocystaceae bacterium | reverse complement strand
CCGTGCACGGACGACAGCTGCGACCCCGGGACGGGCTCGGTGACCAATGCGCCCAACGACGGTAACTGCGGAGACGCCAACCTGTGCAACGGTGTGGAGACCTGCGACGCGGTCAACGATTGTCAGTCGGGGACGCCCATCGACCCAGACGATGGCGTGCCGTGCACGGACGACAGCTGCGACCCCGGGACGGGCGCGGTGACCAATACGCCCAATGACGCCAACTGCGACGACGCCCTCGCCTGCACCGGTACAGAGACTTGCGACGCGACCCAAGATTGTGTGGCAGGGACTCCGCCCGTCTTGAGCTCCTTGTACGACAACGGGAGCTACGCGGACCTGAATCCGCCCACCACCGTCGGGGCAAACGCCTTCTCTCCCGCCGCAGTCAATGAGCGTGGCTCGTGGGCAGCCGACGGCATCCTCGACTTCTTCACGGTCGCCGACCCGGCGGACGTGCACTGCGCGTTTGAGTGGCACATGACGGGTGGCTTCTTCGCGTTGACCCAGACCGCCGACTTCGACACCGCGCGGCTGCGCTTCTTCGAGGCAACCGCGCCCACTTCAGGTACCTTCAGCAACTCTACTCCGGTGGCCGACATCGTCGTGAGTCAGGGGGATGGGACGTTGTCCACGGCGGATACCGGCGACGACTACACCGTCAACCCCTCATTTAGAATCGTCACCTTCACCGCGGACTTGGCCGACGTCACCCTTCCGGCTGGCGCCTACGCGGTGCATGTGTCCTTCCCCAACAACACCGGTGGCGTGGGCTTCTGGCATAACGCGCCCGACCTCGCCCCCGACCCCGTATGTGCACATTACTGGGGCACGTCAACCATCGCCGGTGACGGCGCGGCGTTCGACTTCGAGAACGCCACGGACATCTGCACTATTCGCGGCGTGACCGCGGACAACGTGGACTTCCGCCTCTTGGGATTGTAGTCCGGGACTCGTAGATGCAACAAAGCCCGGGGGGATTCCGCCCGGGCTTTGTTCGTGATGGTGTCGGGACGCTGCGCCTCCCCGCACGCAGAGGGCTACATCCAGATGGAGATTCCGAGGGGAATAGCAAACGCCAGGCTGTTGGACGCCTTCTCGTAGTCCGCGTTGAACTTGGTGACCACTTTGCCCGTGGCCGTCGTCTCGACCGTGGTGGAAACGGCGCGGCCGTAGGGTGCGAGGTAGTCGAGGCTCAGCCCGACGTCGAGCGACACAGTGTCTGATAAGAACAGGTGGACACCGCCGGCAAGTCCAACCGTTGGGGTGACGGCTTCGCTGATGAACTGGGTCGAAGTCGGGTTTCCTGGGGCATCATCCTCGCTGTAGGTCCAGGAGCGCACGGCGCCGAATCCGAAGCGGAACTGGGCGTAGGGTCGCAGGGCGCCCTCGGTCGTAAAGATGTAATGGATGTATGGGCTGAGGCCTCCCCCGAAGGCGCTTGTCCGACTCTTGTAGTCGTAGAAGACCGTGTTCCCGGCGACGGTGATGTCTTGCTCGCCCTTCACGCTTGCGGTAGCTCCGCCGAGGAAGAGGTCGGCGCCGACAATGAGCTGCTCATTGAGCAGGTAGCCGAACCCGAACCCCACAACGGAGAGGGGGGTCGCTTGGTATCGGAACCCGGCTCGGCCCGCGCCCAGGCCGAAATATGTCGTGTTTGGGGCCTCGCTGGCGAAGGTGCCATCCTCGACGGGGTTGACGTAGGTCACCCCGAGCACGTCCGTGCTGAGTTGAAGGCGAAACCTCTTCGCGTCGACCATACTGGTCGCAGCAGCGGCGGCAGGTGCGGCGGCGGCAGGTGCCGGGGAGGGGGCTGCTGCTGGAGCGGGGGCTGCTGCTGGAGCGGGCGCTGCTGTGGGATCTTGTGCCGGAGCGGGTTCGCCGGGCTCCTGACCCGCCGAGGCGTTCGTAGGCGACAAGAGCGCGAGAGACGAGATGGAACAGGTGAGGAGTCCTAGCGTGGGCCGGATCATGGGAGCAGGATGCCACATCCAGAGGAAAGCGCGAATTCGTCGGCAATAAGCTATCCGCGGGCCTCGAACTATTTTGAACATCGTTCACGAGGGGGGGGGTGCACCGGTGAGCCTCCACGTGCGCGGATCGTATGAGGACGGCGCCTTATCCTGTGGGTCACTGCCCGTGATTTGTGCGGATCGGGTCGATACCGAGGTGGCAGCAGTAACAACGGAGGGGGGCGTAGGTCGCGTAGCGTGCGTGCGCGGACAGATGCATGGACTCCTCGCGGGCGATATCCTCGTCAGGGTTGTAGCGTGCGCCGCAATCGTCGCAGGTGTGGGTGTGCGCGGGGTCGAGATCTTCCATGCGCATAGCGTGACATGGGAGCGTACGCCCGCTGGGATCATGCGCCCGGCCCGGCAGGAGTGGGGCCCGAGACCGCGCTCAGTCGAGGGTCATGGGATAGGCGGGGCCGTGCTGAACCTCGTTGCGATCCACCCGCGGCAGCTCCACGGTGGTGCGTTCGCCTCGCTCTCGCTCGGCCTCGTCGATGGGCTCGGTGATGAGCTTGAAGCGCGCGGTGCCGAAGGGGATGTCCTCGGCCGGGACCACGAGCTCGATGCGCTCGCGCAGGCCCTCTTGTTGCAGCATGTCGACGCGGTGGTAGCAAAACGGGTTGTTGCCGGGTCGCCCAAAGAGCGGCTCGCTTGTCGCGGAGCAGCCCCCCATGCACTGCTCGGCGTAGTAGCAGCGGCGGCAGTAGCCCCACAGGTCGTCGAGGGTGCGGGTGCGAAAGTAGGTGATCTCTTTGGCCTCGTGCCACAGCTTGGCGAGTCCGTGCTCACGCCACGAGCCCGCCTGGTTGGTGGGCCCGCCGAGGGTGGGGCAGGCCTTGATCTGCCCGTCGCTCTCGATGCCCATGGCGGAACGGCCGGCGCCGCAGCCTGGGAACGCGCCCATCTTGTTTTGCAGGCGGCGCAGGCGGGACTCGAGGGGGCCGAAGTAGCCCAGGTTATTGCCGGGGAGGATCCGCACGCCGTGTTTCTCCGCGCGGTCGATGGCGGGCTCGAGATATTCGTAGACCGTCTTCATCATGTGCGGCTGCAGCACGATCTCCGGATGGTCTGCGCCGTTCCCGTGGGGAATGGTCACCTGGATCTGCCACGCGTGGGCACCACGCTGGCCGATCTCTTGGGCGAGGTCTTCGAGCTCGGTGTAGCTGAAGGCGTTGATCTGGGTGTTGACGGCGACGGGGATCCCCGCCTTTTTCAGGTGGTCCCAGGCGCGGAAGGCGGCCTTCCAGCTCCCGTCGCGCCCGCGGACGTAGTCGTGGCTCTTCTCCATGCCGTCGATGGAGATGCTCACGCTGCGCACGCCCGCCTCCTTCATCGCAGCCGCGCGCTCGGCGGTGATGCCCAGCCCGCCCGTCACCAGCAGCACGGAGATGCCTTTTTCACGGAGGGCCCGCACGACCAAGATGTGGTCGCCGCGCATGTAGGCCTCGCCGCCGATGAGGGCCACCTCGCCCACGCCGAGCTCGGCCATCTCATCGACGAGCTTGAGGCACTCGTCCAAGGTGAGCTCGTTGGGGCGGGCGTCGCCGGCACGGGGCCCGCAGTGCAGGCAACGGTGGTCGCAGGCCAAGGTCAACTCCCACACGGTGTAGCGAGGGATCGGGCGCCGGTCGATGTCCTTGAGATTCACCGCGCGGGTCTTGGGGGTGGGGAGCGAGTTCACGATGGGGAGGCGCTTGCGGGCGTCCGCCAAGCTCATGGGGCGGGCGCGTTTGGCAGGGGTGCCTTCGTCGTCGGGGCGATCTCCATCGGAGGGTGGGGGCATCATGGGGAGGGGTTCCTTGTCATTGTCGGGTGAGTTCAGACGATGACGGACTCACGGTACCACGAGGAATCGCTCCTTGCGTTCGACGCGGTTGGAATCCGAGCGGTCCTCGCCGACCCGGGTGTCGAACATCGCTATCCGCCGGTTTCGGTTTCGGTGCCGGTTTCGGTGCCGGAGTCGGTGCCGGTGCTGGTGCCGGTGTCGGTGCCGGTGTCGGTGCCGGTGTCGGAGTCGGTGCCGGTGGGCTCCGAGGAATCACCGGACTCCCCGCTACTCTCGGTCCAAGAATCGGTGCCGTCGTCGTAGGGATAGGGGGCGCCGTAACAGCCAGACATGGCGACCGTCATCGTTGAAGCGAGCGCGACCGCGGCGAAGGTCTGGCCCGTCCGGCGAGTCGCACAAAACGGGCAGACGTCGTCGCTTGTTCGTAGATGTCGGCGGCATCGGGCGCAGGTGTTCATGGGGGAACCGTGACACGGGTGAGGGTCGTCATCCACTGGAAGATCTTCGCGGGCGAAAACAAAAGTTGGTTCGCGCGCGATCCCCTCGTCGACCACGACATCCATGTCGGTCCTGTTGGTGGAGGCGTCCGTGGCTATCCAGACGTGGTGCCGGTGTCGGTCGTTCCGGTGTCATTCGTTCCGGTGTCACTCGTTGTCCCGTCGGAGTCGGTGCCGGTGGTGTCGCAGTCACCGGTGGTGGTGCCGTCGGTGCCGGTGGTGTCGCATCCGTCGGTCTCCTCACCGGTCGTTGATTCGGAGGTGTCGGAGTCGGTGGTGTCGGTGCCGGTGTACGACTCGTTCTCCGTCTCCGAATACGAGTAGGAGTAGCCGGGGGGCCCGTACGAGACCCCGGACTGATGGGAGTCGGCATACGTCGTTTCCTCGGCGGCCGAGGTTCCGGTACAGCTCGCGAGGCCCACCACAGAGAACAGCATCGCCCGCATCCGATGTGGCCGTCTCGTCGCTGTGACGCCGAGCGCACCCTCGCAAAATGGGCAGCGCCCTTCTTGCCGAAGCAGGTGT
>CALKDV010000453.1 GCA_938084085.1 uncultured Nannocystaceae bacterium | reverse complement strand
GCGACAGGCCGGTGTCTTTGCGCATGCCTACGGAGTTCGCGAGGCTCGGTGCGTTGCCAACGATGACCGACGCGGTCAAAATGCCGAGGGCGGATGAGCCCTGCAGGTTGTTGATGAGCACGTAAAGGACCAAAAGCCCGCCCAGCACGAGCGGGTAGCCGAACTGACTCTTGCGGATCCTGCGGAGTACCAGCAGCGCGAGGAAGCCGGCTGCCGCGCCGACGCCCAGGCCGACGGCGAAACTTCTCCCCAGGGTGATGGCGGCGGCGGCGGCGTCGGCGGACTGGGACAGGTGGATCTGTACACACGCGCCCGCGACCACCACACACAGCACGTCGGTGAGCGCCGACTCGATGTTCACGAGGTTCGAGAGCTTGTCGTCGAGTTTGGCGCGGCTGAGCGCCGGCATGATCACCACGGAGCTCGACCCACCGACGATGGCCCCGAGGGTGACCGCTTGAAGCCAGCCCCAGGTCTCCAGCATGCCGATGGAGTGGGCGCCCATGGAGACGGCGGCCACGGCGGACGTGGACAAGACAAAGGAAATGACGGCCAGGAATGAGGCCTTCGGCGCGGCGCGGCCGAGGTCGCGCAATCGCAGCTCGGTGCCCCCGTCGAACAGCACGATCACGAGGGTGAGGGCGCCAAAATAGGGCGCTATTTCGACCAGGCCGTCGCGGGAGACCCACCCGAGCACGGGACCGATCAAGATACCCACCAAGATGAGCCACACGACGTCGGGGACGTCGGTTTTTTCAAAGATGAGCTCGCCGATCACTCCGATGACGAAGATGGCGGCGATGACGAGGAGGAACAGATCGACGGGGTTCATTCGTTAGCGCTCGTGGGGAGCATACCGTCGAACCCCTCGGAGGGCCCAATCATTCCCATGGCACGCCCAAACGCGGGCCCGTCACGCTCCCCTAGCTCGTGGAGGTGGCGGTGGTGAGGTCCTCATCGTCGGAGGCGTCGTGCGCTGGTCGAGGCACATTTGAGGTGCCGACGGGGGACTCATCGCGAAGTTTAATGTCTCCGAACTGGTCCTTAAATCGACCGCCGTCAGCGACGTCACTGTAAAATTCGCGGACGATGTCCATGTCGTCTTTGATGCGACCCGTGGGGGTGACCAGGGGCCCGAAGGTGCACGCTCGTCGGCCGTAGTGAATGCCCGCGAGCTGGATCGAAACGCCGGACTGATAGGCGATATGATAAAAGCCCGACTTCCACACGTCGGTGCGCCGGCGGGTGGCCTCTGCGGACACCAGCAAGACCAGGGACTCTTGCTCCTTGAATCGCTCGGTCGCCTTGGTGACCATATTCTGGCGGCTCCGTCGGTCCATGGCGATCCCACCGAGGAAGCGAAAAAACCATCCGTAGGGGAAGTAAAACAGGGTGTGCTTCCCGATCCATTTGATGTCGATGTCGTTGGACCACGCGGTGGCCAGCGTGTAGACCAGATCCCAACCAGAGGTGTGCGGGGCGGCGATGATGACGTATCGGGGCGCCGTCGGAGGGGTGCCTTTGACGACCCAGCCGGAGACCCAGAGCACCAGCCGAGCGAAACCTCGTTTAAATGCCATCAAGGGGTCCGACCTATCACGGAACGACGTCCCGCGTGACGCCGCTGCGACGGAAATGCAGAACCGTTGCAGTTGGAGAGGCCCGCGCGCGCGAAGTTGGTCGTTGCGGAGTCAGCGCAACCCGCCGGGGTGTGCTGAAAATTTCGCACTCGGGTCGCGAGCATCACGAGAGCGTCGTCGGGGGCACCACAGACGCCGTCGAGGTCTTTGCGAGGCTGTCTTCCGCCGCTAGTGGCAGGTGTAGTCGCCGAGGTCCGAACATTCACGGTCACTCACGCAGCCGGTGTACGCGCAGCGCCCACGCTCGCACGCGTAATTGTTCGAGTCATAGGGCGCCGCGGCATCGACGGTCACGCAGTCGTCGACGGTCACGCAGCCGCGCACGCAGTAGGCGATCGCGCCGAACGTGTCACACACGTAGTTTCCGAGGGTCTGGCATTCCGCGTCGTCGTTGCATCCGGCGAAGCGACATCCGCCGTCGTCGCAGGCGTAATTGTCAGGGCCAAAAGGTCCTGCCGTGTCGGCGCTGTTTCCACATTCGGCGTCGGACGTGCACGCCGAGACGCACGAGGGGACGACACCATTTTGCGCGCGGCAGACGAGATTGCCGTTGTTCGGGTCGCACTCGGCGTCCGAGATGCAGCCTGTGTAGCGGCACGCGCCGTCTTCGCAGAGGTAATTGTCCTCATCGAAGGCGCTGTCTGGCGGGCCCATGACGCAATCACTGGCCGTGACACAGGCCGCGATGCAGACCTCGATGTCGCCGTCGCCGTCGCCGTCGCCGTCGCCGTCGCCGTCACCTCCCTCTGCGGAGGAGGTGTCTGGCCCCCCGAAGCTGTCCTCCCCGGCGGTGCCGTCGCCGCTTGAGTCGGCACAACCTGCGGCTGTCGCGAGCGCTGAGAGGAGACCGAGGACGCACACGGAAGAACGGATCGACATTCTAAGACGGTATCACGCGAGTCCGCTCCGTTCGCGCGGCATTTTTTGATCATTGTTTCGAGCCGCCCGGCGCATGTGGCACAAGCGAGGGAGGGGGCGACGCTTCATGCGGAGCAACGTTTTGGCCTCCTCCCCCGCGACTGTGCCCGATCTTTTTTCATCGCTGTTCAACCGACGCATGCTGCTGTGTTGCTTGATCGGTTTCGCCTCCGGGTTGCCGATGTACGTGCTCGTGCAGCTCGTCCCCGCGTGGCTGCGCACGGAGGGAGTAGACCTCAAGAGCATCGGCCTGTTCTCCCTGACTACGATCCCGTACGCCGCCAAATTCGCCTGGGCCCCGCTACTCGACAAGGTGACCATCTCTCGCCTCGGACGTCGCCGAGGATGGGCGCTCGCGGTGCAAGTGGGGCTGCTGTTGAGCCTCGGATCGTTGGCATTCCTTGACGCGGCCGAATCGCTGCGAGCGATCGGCGTGCTGTGTCTTGTGGTGGCGTTTTTCTCCGCGACGCAAGACGTCGTGCTCGACGCTTACCGACGCGAGATCTTGCCAGACCATGAGCTTGGCCTCGGGAACAGCTTGAGCGTGAACGCCTATCGGCTGTCGAGTCTGGTCCCGGGATCGTTGGGGTTCATCTTGGCAGACCTGATCCCATGGTCGGCGGTGCACGTGGTGGTCGCCAGCTTCATGCTCGTGGGTATCGCCACGACCGTGTGGATGCCGGAGCCTGCCACCACCGCGTGGGAGGTTCCAAGCCTCAAGGAGATCGTGGTGGCGCCCTTCGTGGAGTTCTTTGAACGCATGGGTGTGCGAGGCGCGATCGCCGTGTTGGTGTTCATGCTCTTGTACAAGGTGGGCGACACCATGGCGACGGCGCTCGCGACTCCCTTTTATCTCGACCTCGGGTTCTCCAAGACGCAGATCGGCACGGTCGCCAAGGTCGCCAGTCTCTGGTCCTCCATCGCCGGTGGTCTGGTGGGAGGTCTGGTCATGGTGAAGATCGGGATCAACCGCGCGCTGTGGTGTTTCGGTGTGGTGCAGATGATCTCCATCGCAGGCTTCGCGGTTCTGTCGCAGGCGGGACCCAACGTCGACGTGCTGTTTTGGGTGGTGAGTTTCGAATACCTCGGAGTTGGTCTGGGCACGGCGGCGTTCGTGGCGTTCATCGCACGCGCGACCAACCCGCGATTTACGGCGACGCAGTTCGCGCTGCTCACGAGCGTGACGGCGATCCCCAGGACCGTGGCAAACTCCACGACGGGGTTCTTGGTAGAGTCTCTCGGGTGGACTCACTTCTTCATGCTGTGCCTCGTGGTGGCGCTGCCGGGCATGGCGTTGCTGTGGTGGGTGGCGCCATGGAGCGGAGCGCCGCGGGGCCTCGTCCCGAAACCGAGCGTGCCCGTCGACGAGCCCGTCGCCGCGGCGGGCGTGGAGGGATCGATCTCGGGTGACTGAGCCGAGGCGGTCGGGCCCAACGGGCGTCGGTGGGGTTCCCCGCGCCGTGTGGGCTTGGCTCGCGCGCGTGTTCTGCGATATACGCGGGGAGATGAAGACGCAATCGGTGGAAGATCTATGTGAGGTCGTGAAGGGCGGGGCGAGTGGCGCGATACTCCTCGACGTACGTGGGCCCTCCGAATTCGCGGCGGGACGGGTTCCCGGCGCGGTGAACATTCCGCATGATCAGGTGGAGGCTCGCCTCGGAGAGCTCGAGGCTGGCGCGCTCGTTCACGTCTACTGCAAAATGGGGGGCAGGGCTCAAATGGCAGCTTCGGCCCTCTCGGCCGCCGGCGTCGATGTGTGTTGCGTCGTGGGCGGCGGGATGGATCTGTGGACCTCCCTCGGTTTCCCCGTGGAGCGCTAGATCGTCCTCGAGCACGATGAACGCGGGTTTTGGCGGGCGGCTCTGGTCGCGTTCGCGAAGTGTGGACACATGTGACGTTCCTCAAGGGTTTCGCGTGTTGCCGGCGAACGCGCAGGTCCGCCGACGATGTGTGTAGCGGTAGTCACCCTCGAAGCGTTATGTGCACGTCCACCCTGCGGCACCGTGGTGCCCTCGCGCTGCGCGCGTCGGGCTCGTCACCGCGGGCGAAGATCCGTAGGATGGGAGCGCTGACCATGGCCAAACGTCTCAAGGTGATTTTAACGCTCGTGTTTATGTTCGTCGCCGGGCTGAGCGCGGTGAGTACCGCCAAGGATCCGGAGGTGGACTGGACCGTGACCGTCGATCCGGTCGCGGCGCGCGCGGGCGAGCACCTGACGCTCACGCTCAAGGCCGACATCCCCAAGGGGTGGCACCTTTACAGCTTCACGCCGATCAAGGAGGGCCCGCGCCCTTTGACCGTCGCGCTCGAGGACGCGGCGTGGGTCCCGGCGTCGTCGTGGATGGCGCCCAAGCCTCACACTGAGCTTGATCCCAACTTCAACAAGCAGGTGGAGTTTTATGAGGGCTCCGTCGACTTTCGGCGCGCCTACCAAGTGGCCAGGGGCGCGGAGGAGTCTGACGCGCCGTTGGCATTTCAAATCCGCGGCCAGATCTGCGACCCGCGCACCTGTATCGCGTTCACGGAGAAGGTGTCCCTTGAGCGCGCCGTCGTGGCGGGGGAGGTGCGTCCCGAGTACAAGGAGGCCGCGCAGCTTTCCGGGATGGCCTTCGATCCGGACGCGGTGGCGGCCGACACGAAAGCGGTGACACCGGCGACGGGTCGCACCAAGGCGCCCTGGGCGGACGGCATCGTCGGATACCTGATCCTCGCCGTGTTGGCTGGGTTCGGCGCACTGGCAACCCCGTGTGTGTTCCCGATGATCCCCATCACCATCGCGTTCTTCTCCAAGTTCTCAGAGACCTCCGTGCGACGCACCGCGGGGATGGCCGGGTTGTATATGGCCTCCATCGTCACCACCTTCACCGTCTTGGGCGTGGTGGTGTCGCTGGTGTTCGGCGCGGTGGGGATGCAAGCGATCTCCGCCTCCGTCCTCTTTAACGCCTTTATCGGCCTCTTGCTCCTGGTGTTCGCGTTCAACCTCTTCGGGATGTTTGAGATCAAGATCCCGAGTTGGTTGGTCAACAAAACGGCGGCGGCTGAGCACGAGCTTAAGTCGAAGACCTCTCTTGGCAGCCAGGCCCTCGGGGTCATCTTCATGGGGCTCACGTTCACGCTGATCTCCTTTACGTGCACCGTCGGCTTCA
>CALKDV010000452.1 GCA_938084085.1 uncultured Nannocystaceae bacterium | reverse complement strand
TCGCCGCACCGCAGGTGCGCGTGGCGTCGACCTCGCCGCGGCGCCCTGAGGTGCGCGGTCAATCTTCGCGGGGCGAGAGTACGGCGGCGGAGGGGGCCTGCGATTCGTTCAACACGTTGAGACCGTTGCGCACCTTGGTGGTCTTTGCGGGCGCGGCGTCGGCGCCCTCGGCGGGCAGCGACGACTCGTAGAACTGTTTGTACCACCGGCGCATCTTGTGCACCGGGCCGTCGAGGGCGATGAGCGCTGGGCGCTCCCGGAACACTTTGTTCTCCCAGATCTCCACATCCGCTTTCCACTGGCTGATCCAGTGGCCGATGACCCACCACACCAGCAGGCGGGGTACCTTGGGATCCGCGAACCACCGAAAGCGGATCTCCTGGCGCATTGGCTCTTTGGGGAGGTGGGTCTGGAACAAGATGATGTCGCCAAGCTCGGGCAAGCTGAAGCGAAACCACACGGTTCCGCCCGGTCCGAACAAGGTGATGCGGGCGTGCGCGCCGGACTTGGGGTAGGCCTTGCCGCGAAACTTCACGCAGGCGAAGTCGGTGAAGTAGGCCTTGTGACCGTCGGTCTCGTCGACCTCCCACCCGGGCTCGTGCTGCACGCCGAACCATGGAATCTTGATCTGCGTCCACGGCCACGTGAGGTCGCCGTGCAGTACGTCAAAGTGCTGAAAATCGACGCTGTTCTCCACGAACTCGGACAGGTGCATGCCGACGTCGGCGACCGTGTGCCTCCCGCGGTACCGGAAGGTGCCGTCTTCAAGCTCGGGGATCGGCTCGGGTTCGTACGGCGGGGTGTCGAGCGCCTCTCCCGAGACGTCGTGGAACATCCACAGCATCCCGTAGTGTTCGCGCACAGGATACGAGCGCACGCCCACGCGAGGTCGCTTGTCGGTGTTGGGAATTTCTTTGAGGCGCCCGTCGCCGCCGAAACACCAGTGGTGGAAGGGGCAGGCGAGGTTGTCGCCTTGCACGTCACCGCCGGCGAGGCTCGCCCCTTGATGGGGGCAATGCGCGTCGAGGACCCGGTATGCGCCAGACTCTTTCCCTCGAAACACCACGAGGTTTTTTCCAAGGCAGTCGAGGGCGCGCACGTCACCCGGCTTGAGCTCGTCAAGGTCGAGCAGGCGGTACCATCCGGAGGGATACCCCTCGCGATAAGTCGACGCGCGAGCGGTGCCGGTGAACTCGTGGTTGCGATGCTGACGGGAGTTGGACATGGCGATGGAAGGGGGCGGGGCGGTGGGAACGCTCGGGGCGCAGACCCGCGCCGCGAAGAACCCTACCATGGGCGCGCAAAGGGGCGGCCGGGCTGCGACGGAGGCGCGCTCCGCTTCATGGTAGCCTGACCCATGGATTTTCGACGGAGTGTTGTCGCGGTGGTTGGGCTAGTGACGGTGGCAGGGTGCTCGACAAACGCCGAGGGAGACGGGGACACGGCCTTCGCGAGCCTCGGTACTGGAGGCGGAGTGAGCGCCGGTGAATCGTCCGGGATGTCGTCTGCCGAGGAGGGCTCTGGCACGGCGGACGCGAGCGGCACCGAGGCTGGGGATGGCGATGGAGATGGAGATGGAGATGGAGATGGCGATGGAGACGCGACAGCGACGGGAGATGGAGACGGAGACGCGACGGCGACAGCGACGGGAGATGGAGATGGAGACGGAGACGCGACAGCGACGGGAGATGGAGACGGAGACGGAGATGGAGACGGCGACGGAGACGGAGACGGAGACGGAGACGGAGACGGAGACGGAGACGGCGACCCGCCACCGCCGGACGAGACGACCTGTCAGACCGCGGCGCAGTCGCTGACGAGTGCGGGCTGTTTGTTCGCGCCGATCATCGGCAACCCCTCGAGTCAGACCTTCATGGGCCGGCTCCCGTGGGCGGTCATCGCCGCCAACCCGAACGTGTTCAACACCAACGCGACCCTCTACGCACCCGATGGGAGCGTGGTGGAGACCGCGGTCGTGGGGCCCCAAGACGCGCACGTCTTCGAGCTCGACGGCGCGGCGTCGGCGATGTGGGAGCACAAGAGCCAGACAGGGGTCTCCGACCTCGCCTTTCGACTCGAGTCGGATACGCCGATCGTCGCGTATCAGTACCAGCCCTACTCCACCTCGTTTAGCGCCACGGCCGACGGCACTTTGCTGCTCCCGGAGCACGCGTGGAACACGAACTATTTGATGGTGGAAGCGGACGCGGGGCCCCAGTGGATGACCGTGGTGGCGCTCGAAGACGACGTGGAGATCACCGTGCGTCGGGACGCGGGCGCGGTGGGATCGACGGCCGCGGGAGGCGGCATCCCCAGCCTCGCAGCCAACCAGGAACACATCGAGGTGCTCAACGCCCAACAGACCCTGCGAATCTACTCGAACTCCAGTGACCTGTCCGGGACACAGGTGTTCTCGAGCACCCTCGATTCCTTCGCGGTGTTCGCGGGGAGCCCCGGCATGAGCCTCCCGACGGCGTCGGCCTCCTACAACGACTACCTCGAAGAGCAGCTCCCGCCGCGCAGCGCGTGGGGCAAGGAGTTCGCCGTGATCAAGTTTCAGCCCCGCGGTGGCGAGTCGGACCTGTATCGGATCATCGCCGACAAGGACGGCGCTGTGATCACAGTGACCGGGGGACCCAACACGTCGTACAACCTCAATCAGGGGGAATTTGTGGAGTTCGAGTCGGCCGATTCCTTCACGGTGAGCAGCACGGAGGCGATCCTCATCGCCCACATGCTCGAGTCGTGCAGCAACGCGAGCGGGACGATCGACCCTGTGACCTTTCCGGGGGAGTTTGAGGCGTCCGTCAACTGCGGTACCAGCACGAGCGCCTCCAACTTGGGCGATCCTGGCTTGAGCTTTGTGACCCCCTCGGACCAGTGGCGCAACCGCTACACCTTCGCCGCGCCGGGCACGTACGCGTGGGACATGGTCACCGTGATGTCCGAGGCCGCGATTTGGCCCACCATCAACATCGACGGGGCGCCGCTGCCGGTGCCGACTTCCCTGGGAAGCACAACGATGGTGTACGCCCGATTCGCGGTGAGTGACGGCGCGCACGTCATCCAGAGCGCCTTCGGTCCGTTTGGGCTTGAGGTCTACGGGTACGACTGCCGCGTGTCGTACGCCTATGCCGGTGGCTTGAGCCTCGGGGTGATCAACACGCCCCCCGTCCCGCAGTGAGCCCGGGTGGCTACGGCGTCGACGTCGCAGATGTTTTGGAGCCAAGAACGACAGCGCCCCTGCGGCGTTGGAGGCGTCGAGTGGACGTTCCAACGAGCAGGGGCGGAGAGTAAAGAGGACGCTAGCGACCGAACACAACCGTCAACGATTCCACGCCGGTCCCGGTGCGGCCGCCGTTCACGACCTGGTTGACGCCGAGCCACAGCAGCTGGTCGTTCATGCCGCCCGCCTGCGGATCGGGCTCGTCCCCGTCGATTTGCATGATGTGGGGGTCGTAGACCTCGTCGAAGCCGACGCTCGATTCGTAGGCGAAGTAGCCGTCGCAGGCGGTGGCGGTGGCCACGTCCTGACTCGGCACGAGGGCGGGCGTAGACAAGGCGTTGGTGCTGCCGCCGAAGTCGCTGCGGTAAAGGTGCATGCCCTGGTTGTAGGCGTTGGCCTCGGAGTCGTTGGTGTTGGTGCTCCCGTCGCCGGACCAGCCGTTGTTGGTGCGGGAGTTGCCGAGGTTGAACCAGTAGCCGGTGGGGCTGTTGAGGTCCATCACCGCTGACACCGCGGTCCACGCGGACATATCCAAGCGGAACGTGTAGCGGCCGGCGCTCCCTGCGTACAAAGAGATCGGCGCGCCGTTGTCACAGCTGACCGCGCCCGACACGAGGTCCACATCACAGGTGGTGGTCTCGGTGGCGTCGAGGCAGGTGCCAAAGCTGACGCTGTCGCAGTTGAGGGCGAGGTTGGGGTCGCTGTCGTCGCAGTCGTCGCCGTTGTCCACGTAGCCCACGGGGGCGCCGCAGGCCACGACCGTGTTGTTGGGATCACCGAAGCCGTCATTGTCGGCGTCGAGGTGCCAGGTACCCGGAAGGGTGTGCCCTTGGGCGAGCAGCGCCGGCACCGCGTTGGCGTTCACGAACAGGGACGACACGGTGCCGTTCCCGTTCGTGTGACAGATTTCGACGAGGGTGGGGTTGGCGTTGGCGGTAGGCGCGGTGAGTGCGGCGAGGGAGAATCCGAGGGCGCACGCGGCTGTTTGGAGCGAGGTAGCTCGGGAGGAGAGCGGAGAAGTGAACGTTGTCATGTGGAGCCGTTCGCGTCGTGGCCCAATACCTGACGCGGGGTGGATATTTTTTTTCCGCGGTCGAATGCGCGAAGGACGGAGATCGCAGGTCGGGGCGCGCTTGGTGTATGGATCTGCCTGAGCGGAGGCCGTGGGCTCGTCCTCCGCTCAGGCGGCAGTCTGCGTTTTGGGGTACGTGACCCGGTCTGGTGGGCTCTAGGGATTGACGGAACTGCTGCCCGGTTCGACGTGTATATTCGAGGGACCGACGGTGCGGTGCGCTATCGTCGGTGGTTTGAAAGAGCGAGTAAAAAAATGACCGACGCGATCCATAATTCGCCCCCGCGCCCAGATCTGGGAGCGTTGTTCGACGCACACGTGACCACAGAGTTCGTTGACAAAGACGTGGACGCAGCCATGGCGACCATGAGCGACAACCCCTATGTGCACAACGTGGTCACCTTG
>CALKDV010000451.1 GCA_938084085.1 uncultured Nannocystaceae bacterium | reverse complement strand
TCGCTCTTCGGAATGACCTGGTGTGGACGGCAGACTCCAGCGCGAGAGCAGCGTCGCCGATGAATGTCGGCACGCGGCGACGGACGCCCAGAAATCACCCCTGAGCGTGCGGTCGATGGAGCAGGCGCTGATCGAGGCGCTTGACTTGGGAGACGCCGCGGACGCCGGGACGCGCACACAGTGTGAGACGGCGTCCGCACCGGGAGTATCGGCGAGGCAGGGCGAGGCGCCCCCCGCACCCACCGTGGACGGGACGCTCGCGGAGTCGGCCGAGTTCGTGCGCGTAGAGCCGCGATGCGATGCGCGAGGGAGCGAGGATTGGACCAGCGACGCGAGCTCGACGGAGTCCGGCGAGTGCGAGGCTCATGACGTGGAAGGGCCGACGTTGCGAGAACGCGGCGTGATGCGATATCAGCTGGCGAAACGGATAGGGCGTGGTGGGATGGCGGAGGTGTATGAGGCGCGCGAGCTGGCGACGGGCCGGCGCTGCGCGGTCAAGATGATTCGCCCGGAGAGCGCCGACCGACCCCGCACCCGCGCGCGATTTCGCCGGGAGGCCGAGCTGATGATGCGGGTGCAGCACCCCAACGTGGCCCGCTGCATGGGGCTTCGAGAGGCCGACGACGGCACCTTGTACATGGTGCAAGAGTACATCGAGGGAGGCAGCCTTAAGTCTTTGATTCGCTCGTCCAGGGAGCTTGGGGCGCGCACCGCTGTGTCGATCATATTGCAGCTGTTGCGGGCGCTCGATGCGGTCCACACCGCGGGTCTCGTGCACCGCGACGTCAAGCCGTCCAACGTCATGCTCACGTGGGACGAAGACGGCCGCTACGTCGTCAAACTGATCGACTTTGGGCTCTCGGAGGTGGTGACTGGCCTCGCGACGCAGACGCCGGCGCCCGTGGGCCGCACCCTGGGTACGCCCGCCTACGTCGCGCCAGAGCAAGCCATGGGCCTCGAGGCAGATCCCCGCAGCGATGTGTACTCCGCGAGCGCGGTGCTCTACGAGATGTTCACGGGGGTGAGGGTGTTTCGCGCCCGCACCGTCAGTCACCTCGTGCTGATGCACCTGCACGACAAGCCCGTGCCCGTGCGCGAGCGCGCGCCCTGGCTCTCGAAAGAGCTGGCCTTCACCGTGATGAAGGGGCTGCGCAAGCGCCAAGAGACCCGCTTCCCCACGGCGCGCGAGTTCGCTCGCTGCCTCGCGCGGGCCATGCGTCCGAGATCGTCGGCGAGCACCGCGCTAGGGGCCCAGTAGAAAAGAATTCGCACCAATCGTCAGATCGGCCCGGCGGCCCGGAATGGAGTGATGGGAGCAGTGATGTCTCCCGATGAACAGGAACTCCCACATGCGCACTGCAACTCCAACCTTCGAGAACTTCTCCCCGACCGCGTCACACAGCGCTGTGCGGGCGATGGTCCGCTTTTGCGATCCGGTGGTCGACGTGGACGATGTCCCCGCGTCCATCGAGGCCAAGGTCCCTCAGCGCAGCGTTGATGAGCAGCGCGACAGCTCGCGTGGTGGGACGGCCAGGCGCTGGAGGGCGCTGCTCGCCTCCAGCGTCGGCCTCGGTGTGGCCGTGGCAGCGTCTCCATGGGTCGAGCCCCTCGCCGCCGCCACTGCCACCACAGCCCTGACGGCGCCGTGGACCTTGCAATTTTGTCTCGGTGGTCTCGTGACCCTCGGTGGCCTTATGGCCCATGGCAGGGTGGGCAAACTGCAACACAGGGCAGAGCGTGCCGAAGCCGAGCGCGATCGCCTGCGTGAGTTTGAGATGCGGGCCCTCATGGTGCGCGGCGCAGCCCACGACCTCAAGAACCTCTGCGTCCCCTTGGTGGTGGCCTCGGACCTGCTCGCGGAGGACCTCGGCAACGACGCCTCTGAAGAGCTCGGCTCCTACATTCAAACGGCGGCGGACCACGCCACCGCGCTGCTCGATCGCTTGGTGCGCGCCGACGTGGACGGGCACCACACGCCCGTCCGCTGCATCGGCGGTGAGGAGATTCGTCGACTCAAGCCCCTGCTCGCGCGCTCCCTTGAGCGTCGTGATCACCGCTTTACCTGCGACATCGGTGACGCCGCACAGGTGCGCGTGGATCGGCTCGACCTCGCGCAGGCCTTGGTGAACTTGGTCACCAATGCGGGCTACGTGCGCGAGGCGCCGGTGCACGTGCGAGTGCGCGGCTACGTGGAGCACGGGCGCTGGTGCGTGGAGGTCCGCGACGACGCTGGCGGCATCCCTGTCTCGGTGGCGGACCGCCTCTTCGAGGAGGGGACCACGGCTCGTGACGGCGGCACTGGGATCGGTCTGGCGCTCACGCGTCATCTCGTGGAGCGCAACGACGGCACCATCGAGGTCGACACCGATGAGGTGGGCACCCGGTTCACCCTGCGCTTCCCGCTGCGCCACCAAGGCAGGTCCGCGTGAGCCGCCGGGAGAGAGTGGGGGGCGGCCGGATGGAGGCGCTGGTTGCGTCGCCGCGGCTCGCAGCAGATCTCCCCGGTTCGGGCGCGGCGAGTCGGCGTGGGCAGCCTCGTGTGGCCCAAATCCACGCACACTGTGTTTTTCAGTCATCGAGCGAGCGAGCGAGTCCCGGGAGCGCGCTCGAATCGCACCCGGCCGTTGTCTCATCGGCCGAGTATCGAATTGATACCGTGAGATATGCGCAAAAGCGGCCACAGGGCCGCGCCGGGCACGAATTCGCACATCTGACGATGTCGGCCTTAAACCGACGCTCATGACCATTCCTAGGTGCAAGGTGTCCCAGAAATGACCAGAAAAAAAACATTAGAGTGTTCGATTGCGTACCTGAATTGTCCTGTGGTACCGGTGTCTCGTTATGGCGCGTAGTAAAAAGTTTCTGTTGTTGGCAATCAGCCCCCTTGGCCTCAGCCTCGGTGCCTGTTCACCCGAGATGTCCGAAGACGTCTCCTACCGAGCCGGAGAAACAACCGAAGCCACGTCGCTGTATGACGGGGTAGGAGATGTGCCCACAGCGGCGCCGGCCGACAAGTCCACCACCACGCTCATCACCAACAACGAGATCAGCCCGATCCAACCGATCAACCCGGGCAAGTTTGCGATCTGCGGCGACGGCACGCTCACCACCTTCACCGGCGA
>CALKDV010000450.1 GCA_938084085.1 uncultured Nannocystaceae bacterium | reverse complement strand
TCGGGACTCCTCCATTCGCACGCTCGCCTGGCTCGGCGACGCCCACTTTGAACGCATGGTTCGATGGGCCCTCGCCGAGCGCGGCGACTATCCGGTGACCCGACTCGACGAGGCCCGCGCGCGGGTCGTCCGCGCCGAGGCTCAAGCCGCGCTCCTCGAGCAGATCGAGCCCCACCTTTACGCGGACGAGCAGGCCCTTGTCCGACGCGGCATGAACGCCCAGATCCGCGGCAAGGGGCGCGCCAACCGAGACACGCGCGCCTATCGATCCGCGACCGGCCTCGAGGCGCTGCTCGGCTGGTGGGCCTGCGGAGAGCGTGAGGGTGCGGCGCGCATCGACGAAGCGTTGCGACCCGCCCTCGACGCCGCCCTCGACGCCGCCCTCGACGCGAGCGCGCCGATCAAGCGAGGCTGACCCCCGCTAGATAAACCATCACCAACCGCAGGTGCGGCCCTTGTTTTGCTCCTCGAGGTAGCCCATGAGCGGCGCGAAGTAGTCGATGAGGGGCCCCGCGTCCATGGTGCGGGTGCCGGTGACCGCCTCGAGCGCGTCGGGCCACGGCTTGCTCGCCCCCATGGCCAGCATGGTCTGCATCTTCTCGCCCGCCTCCTTGCTGCCGTAGATGGAGCAGGTGTGCAGCGGCCCCTTGTGTCCCGAGGTCTCGCAGAGCGCCTTGTGGAATTGGAACTGGAGGATGCGCGCCAAGAAGTAGCGAGCGTAGGGTGTGTTGGCCGGGATGTGATACTTGGCGCCGGGATCAAAATCCGATTCGCTCCGCTCCACGGGCGCCTGGATGCCCTGGTACGTCTCGCGAAGATCCCACCACGCCGCGTTGTAGTTCTCGGGCTTGATGTCGCCGGAAAACACGCCCCACCGCCACTTGTCGATCAGCAGACCGAAGGGCAAAAACGCGATCTTGTCCAGCGCGTCTTGCATCTGCTTGTTGATGACGGCCTTCTCATCATCACTGGCCTCGTCGAGGAGCCCAATCTTCTTAAGGTAGCTCGGCGTGACCGACAGCGCGAGCGTGTCGCCGATGCCCTCATGGAATCCATCATGCGCGCCCTGCTGGAACAGCACGGGGAGCTGATAGTAGTAGTGATAGTAGTAGTTGTGACCGAGCTCGTGGTGGATCGTGATCAGATCCTCCATGTTGATCTTGATGCACATCTTGATGCGCAGATCGTTGCTCAAGCCTACGTCCCAGGCGCTCGCGTGACACACCACGTCGCGATCGGCGGGCTTTTTAAACATGGAGCGCTCCCAGAAAGTCTTGGGGAGCGCATCGAGGCCGAGCGAGGTGAAAAAAGACTCGGCGGCGCGAACCATCTTGAGCTCGTCGAAGCCCTTGTCCTCCAGCGCCTGCGTCACGTCGATGCTCGGTTGTCCCGCGAAGGGCTCCATGAGCGGGTAGATATTCGCCCACTCCTGCGCCCACATATTTCCCAAGAGGTGGGCGGGAATCTTGCCGTCCTTGGAGACCGTGCCGTCCCCGTACTTCTCGTTGAGCTTGGCGCGGACGTGGCAATGAAGCTGCTTGTAAAGCGGCTCCACCTGCTTCCAAAGGCGCTCCATCTCCGCCTCGAACTCCGCCGCGCTCATGTCGTACTTGCTGCGCCAAAGCTCCCCCATATCCTTATAGCCGAGCTCTCGCGCGCCCTCGTTCCCGAGCGCCGCGAAGCTCACGTAGTCCTCACGCATCTTCCCCGTGGAGATGCTACGCCACCCCTGCCAGGCGTCGAGTAGCGCCTTGGGATCGCGGCTGTCTGCGAGAACATCGGACAGGGCGCCGAGATCGCGGCAGGTCTCCGGCTTCGCTGGGTCCTCACAAAACTTCCCCTTGCCGTAGATGCTCTCCATCTCCGAGGCCAGCCCCGCGAGCTGTTTACGCTTTGCGTCATCATTGGGCGCGGGCAAGGTCGCCACGCGGGTCATCAACTCCAGCTGTCGTTTGTCCGCTTCGGTCTTCGCCTGGGGCAGCAGCCGCGCCGCCTCTGCGATCGCGGTGCTCTCGTAGGCCATGACACGCTCGTGCGCCTCGGAGGCGGCTTTCTCGTTCTCGTCATTGATATTGGTCTGCTGATTCCAGAGCTTGGTCTCCGCGTCCACCCACAGCTCGCGCAACTTCGCGTCGTTGTTGCGGACAAACTCTCCGGCGGGATCTTTAAGCTTCGCGGCCGCCTCCCCCTTGGCGTCCTCCGCCGCCACAGCCCCCTTGTCCGCGGCGTCGCCGCCGGTCTTCGCGGGGCAGCCCGTGAGCAATGAGAGCAACGAACACGAGGCCAGGAGGGTCAAACAACGAGGGCGAGCCGCGAAACGATACATGGCGGGAGGCTACCCCAAAATTCGAAGACGAGCGCCCCCTATCGCGCACACACCGTCGACGCGAGTTCTACGCCTACCGGGCAATGATCCGAGCCCATCACCTCTGGTGAGACGAAGGCGCCGCGAAGATAAGGTCGCATCGACGGAGAGACGAGCGCGTAGTCGATGCGCCATCCCACGTTGCGTTCCCTCGCGCCGCCCCGCGCGGTCCACCAGCTGTATCGACCTGGGGCGGGGTCGTACTCCCGCAGGCTGTCGATCCACCCCGCGTCGATCCAGCGATCCATCTCCAGGCGCTCCTCGGGCAAGAACCCAGAGGTCTTGACGTTGGCCTTGGGTCGCGCCAGGTCGATCTCTTTGTGCGCGGTGTTGAAGTCCCCCATCACCACCACGCGTTGACCGGCGCGGCGCCGCCGCTGCAGCACGTCGAACACCGCCCGATAAAAGTCGAGCTTGTAGGGCACCCGGCTGTTGTCACGGTCTTTCCCGTTGCCGTTGGGGAAGTACACGCTCGCTACGACGAGCCGCCCAAATCGCGCCAGCATGAACCTCCCCTCGTCGTCGAATCGATCCTCCCCGAGGCTCGTGACGACGTCGTCCGGGGCGACCCGTGAATAGATCCCCACCCCGCTGTAACCGGGGCGCTTGGCGGGAAAAAAGTGCGCGTGCCAGTCTGGCGGCGCCTGCGTGTGAGCGTCGAGCTGTTCGGGCCTCGCCCGCACCTCTTGCAAGCCCACGATGTCCGCGCCGGAGGCGTCCATCCAGCCCCAAAACCCCTTCCGCACCGCCGCCCGGAGCCCGTTCACGTTCCAGGACACGACGCGCATCGACGCTGATCTTTTCGGGGCCATGAACGCGTCTTGCCCAACCGTCGCCCCGGTGTCAACGGCGCGCCCCGGCTAACTGACCCCGTCGCGGCCGAGCGACTCGTAGACGTCCTCAAGGTCGCTGCGCACCTTGGCGAAGGCGCTCACCTCCACGCCCGCCTCTATGAGCGCGCGCAGCAACCCGGCGGCGTCGAGATGTTCCTCGCGCACGCGCGCGGTGACGACGCCCCGATCTGTTGGGGTCGAGTCCTCCTCGACGGCCGCCACCGATTCCACGAGACACTCGCGCGCCTTGAGCAGGCCGAGCGCCGCGGGCAAGCCCCCCCGGACCTCGATTTGGTAGAGCCTCCGCCCTACCTCGAAGCGATCGATGATCTCCGCCACGGTGCCCTGGACCGCCACCTTTCCGCGCTCAAGAACGGCGATCGCGTCGCACAGATCGTCGAGCTCTTTGAGAATGTGTGAGCTGATAACCACGGCGGTGCCCTCGTCCGCCAAAGAGCGGAGCAGCAACCGCAGCGCCCGGCGTCCGCGCGGGTCGAGCCCGTCCGCGGGCTCATCGAGCAGTAAAATGCTGGGCCGCTGCACCATGGTTCGCGCGATGGCCAGCCGCTGGCGCATACCCTTGCTGAGCGTGGCTACCTTCGCGCCCGACTTTGACTCAAGCCCGAATTGAGCCAAGAGCGCCGCCGCTCGCTCGCGGGCCGTGGCGGGTGTGAGCCCGTAGCACTCCCCAAAAAATTCCAGATACCTCCCGGCCTCCATCTTCGGATACATCGCGGTGCCGTCGCCCAAGAACCCCACCCGCTCTCGCACGGCATGCCGGCGAGGCCACGCGTCGGCGCCCTCGAAGCACACCCGCCCCTTATCGGCGCGCTGCAAGGTCGCGAGCACGCGAAGCGTGGTGCTCTTGCCCGCCCCGTTCGGTCCCACGAGCCCGAGCACTTGCCCCCCAAACACCTCCAGCGAAACATCGTGGAGTGCGTGGCGGACGCCATCGTAGGTGACAAAGATGTGCTCGCAGCTGAGGAGTGAAGTCGTCACGTCTGGATCTTTCACGCGCCGGGGGACGAAAAGATTCCCCCCCGCTCCCTCCCATCGTACCCTCTCGCGGATGTTGCCACCGCGACCTGGTCGACCCGAGCGCCTACGATTCTACGTCGTAGCCTTGCTTGCCCTTTGCGTGAGCGCCTGCGCGGGCCCAGTCACCACCGAGCCCTCTGGCGCGGACCTCAGCCGCCTCCCACCGCCGCCTCCCACCTGCACCAACCCTGGCGACGACCCCGTCGGGCTCGCGATCAGCGAGCCGCAGCAGGCCGCGGGGATCCCGTGCCTGCGCTACAACGTGGAGATCGGCGACGCCCCCACGCGTGGCCCCGACGACGCGCCCATCACCATCGTGATGTTCAGCGACTTCGAGTGCCCTTTTTGCACGCGCGCAATGCAGACGATTCAAACCCTGGAGACCCTGCACCAGGGTGAAATCCGGCTCGTGTACAAGTCCTTCCCCATCGCTCGCCACCCCCAAGCCATGCTGGCGGCTCTGATGGCCATGTCCGCCGCGGAGCAGGGGGCGTTTTGGGGTTTTCACGACCGGATCTTCTCCGGCGACGGTATCGCGACCCCCACGCTGATCGAACACGTGAACGCCCTCGGAATGGACATGACGCGCGTGGCCACAGACCTCGACGCCATGACCCATGCGGTCGCCGTGCGGCGCGATCTCGAACAAGCCTCCCGATTGCAGGTTCGCTCGACCCCCACTTTTTTCATCAACGGACGGCGGATCTCCGGCGCGAAGCCGCTGTCGTTCTTCGAGACCATCGTCGAAGAAGAGCGCGCCTTCGCCTCAACATGGCGCGCCGACGGGATCCCAGCAGATGAGCTCTACGCCCACGCCACCAAACTTGGATACGAGGCGATCGAGTACGACCAAGATCCCGACGTCCTCGATGAAGACAAAACCTATCCGGTCCCCGTCGAAAAGAGCCCGACCCTCGGACCGGCTGACGCGCCGGTAACAATCGTCGTCTTCGGCGATTTTCAGTGCCCGTTTTGCGCCCGGGGTCACGAGACCTTGCGCGCCATCAAGGACCGCTACGCAGACCAGGTGCGACTCGTGTACAAGCACTTCCCGCTCCCCGGTCATCCCGCGGCCATCCCCGCCGCCCGCGCCTCCATGGTCGCCAACGCCCAGGGGAAATTCTGGCCGTTTCACGATGAACTCTACGCTACCGGGGCTCGATTCTCGCCCGAGGACCTCCAGGAGATCGGTGCGCGGGTAGGCCTGTCGGAGACAACCGCGCCGTGGTCGGAGAGCAAAGAGTTTGACGCCCAGATCAAGCGAGACATCGAGCTTGGCATGACCCTCGGCGTCACGGGCACCCCCACCAGCTTCGTTAATGGGCGACCCGTTCAGGGCGCCCAGTCGGAGATCATGTTCCGCTCGATCATCACGGAAGAGCTGGCGCGCGCTGGCGATCTGCGCACCCAAGGAATTCCCGCGTTGGAACTTTACCGTGTGTTGGTGGGCCTCTCCGCGAAGTCGCCGGGCCAAGACCCCGTGACGCAGACCAAACCATAGCGACCCCGGTTTTCCGAGATTGCCGCAAAGAGGCGATGATCCCGCCGCTCGTAGCGACCGCCCAAAAGGGTGCTTGGGAGCGTGGCGTGGGAGAAATGCGCGATAAAGCGACGCGTGGGCGCCACCCTCGCGACGCGTCGATACTGGCGCAAACAGCGAATCACCCATAACATGGGGCGTGTGGCTTAAGAGAGTTGGACAGTTCTCATTGGTTCTCTTGCTGGCGTCGTGCGCTGGCGGAGAGTCGCTCGACACCCTTGACGGGAGTGACAACGGTGACCAAGCCGACTTTGGAGAAGAGTCTGGCGATGGCGACGGCGACGGCGACGGCGATGCCACGGGCGATGCCACGGGCGACACCACCGGCGACACCACCGGCGACGGAGACGGCGACGGCGACGGCGATGGCGATGGCGACGGCGACACCACCGGCGACGGCGATACCACCGGCGCTCCTGATCCGTTTTGTGGCGACGGGGTGGTCGACATGGGCGAAGAATGTGACGAGGGCGCCGCCAACGACGACACAGGCAGCTGCACCACCATGTGCACCCTCCCCGCCTGCGGCGACGGGTTTATCCAACCAGCGGCAGGCGAGGCCTGCGACGACGGCGTCGCCACCAACGCCGACAACGCCGACTGCACCTCAACCTGCCAAGTGGCCTCGTGCGGCGACGGGCTCACCCACAACGCCGGCACCGGCACCGAGGCCTGCGACGACGGCCAGAACGGCGACGACGACGACGGCTGCACCGACGCCTGCGCCCTCCCCGCTTGTGGGGACGGGATCGCCCAACCCGCGTCGAACGGCGAGGCCTGCGACGACGGCGCCAACGGCGACGACGACGACGGCTGCACCGACGCCTGCGCCCTCCCAGTCTGTGGGGATGGAATCTCCCAACCCACCTCCAACGGTGAGGCCTGCGACGACGGCAACACCAACGACGATGACGGCTGCACCATCGCGTGCGCGCTCCCAGCCTGCGGAGACGGGATCTTGCAATCCAACTCCAACAGCGAGCAGTGTGACGACGGGGCCGGCAACGCCGACGACCAGTCTTGCCTGAGCAACTGCGTGCTCAACGTCTGCGGCGATGGGTTTTTGAGCCCGACCGAAGGCTGCGATGACGGCAACGCCGACGACGGCGACGGCTGCGATGTCGCCTGCAACCTTGAGAGCTGCGGCAACGGCACCGTCGACGCAGGGGAAGCCTGCGACGACAACGCGGATGGCGACAATGACGACGGCTGCACAGATCTTTGCACCGCGCCGGTGTGTGGGGACGGATTCCCCCAACCGACCACCAACGGGGAAGAGTGTGACGAAGGCGCAGGAAACGGCCCGGGGCAGTTTTGCAATAACGCGTGCGCGCTCAACATCTGCGGCGATGGGGACAAAAGCCCCACCGAGGCGTGTGACGACGGCAACACCGTCGGCGGGGATGGCTGCACCGCGTTTTGTACGCTCGAGTCCTGCGGCAACTCGACCCTTGAGCTCGGCGAGCAGTGCGACGACGGCAAGAACGGCGACGACGATGACGGCTGCACCGACGCCTGTAACTTCCCGGTGTGTGGCGACAA
>CALKDV010000449.1 GCA_938084085.1 uncultured Nannocystaceae bacterium | reverse complement strand
CCGCGGACATCGCCTCCAACGATGCGGACATCGCCGCGAATGCTTCGGACATCGCGAACAACTCGGCGGACATCGCCTCCAACGATGCGGACATCGCCGCGAATGCTTCGGACATCGCGACCAACTCGGCGGACATCGCCTCCAACGACGCCGACATCGCGGCCAACGCGACCGGCGTCGCGACCAACGCCGCGGCCATCGCATCCAACGACACCGACATCGCCGCCAACGCCTCCGACATCGCGAACAACTCCGCGGCCATCGCGTCCAACGACGTCGACATCGCGGCGAACGCGAGCGGCATCACCAGCAACACCGGCCTGATCAACGCTCACATCGCGGCGGACGGTGACTTGAGCTCGACCAATGAGCTGCAAAGCTGGTCCACGCTGCCCGGCATCCCTGGCGGATTCACGGATGGCATCGACAACGTCAATGACGCCGACAGCAACCCCTCCAACGAGCTTCAGAGCTTGTCGTTGTCGGGGACAACCCTCGCGATCTCCAGCGGCAACTCCGTGAACTTGTCGGGTATCGGCGGTTCGGACAACCTCGGCAACCATACCGCGACCACGAATCTCAACATGAACGGGAGCGTCATCTTCAACGCGCAAGACGTCTTCACGAATTACGTCTCCGCGAGCATCCAGGTGCTGTCGAATTACATTCAGAGCAACGGCAACATCTACGCCGCAGCATATGCCTACGGCGTCCATACAAACCTCTTCTCCGGTGCAGTCACCTCCTACGACGACGACGGCAGCCAGGACTGTCCGAGCAACCGAGTCGCGCGCGGATTCGATGGAGATGACTACTTCGGATACATGGACCGAATTCGCTTCAACTGTGCCTACGTCCGATAAATCCACCTGACTACCCAAAAAAAGGCACACCATGCAGTATCGAAAACATATAGGGACATGCATCGCGCTCACAAGCGTGATGCTCCTTTGTCCCGCATGCCAAAACACCACGACCGAACAAGCTGATGTTCGAGACGGCAACGTCGTCGAAACCGACGGTCAACGAACCATGAAGCCTCCTCGTGAGGAGGCTTCAACATCATCGTTTGAGCTCACAACGCTCGCTCCGCTACATGCTCGCGTCGCCAGCCCTCGATGGGCCGAGCGCAAGTTGGCGCAGCGAGGGCTGCTCCATATGAAAGCAGAGCAGCGAGCCGATTCGGCGACGGAACTTGCGACACACGCGATCCAGGCTACCGACGTAAAGAGCGCGCGGAGGCTCCTCCTCGCCGGGCTCTCTCTCGATTCGGACGTTGCGCTCTCGACCATCTTGGCGAACATGGACACGGCCGAGGCGTCCGTGCGAGAAGCCGCGCTCCGCGTCGTCGTGATGACAGAGGATCTGGACCTGGATCCTCAACGCGAGACCCTCGTCGAGCTCGGCACATCGATGGTCGATGACGCCTCGACACCGGCCTCCGTAGCTATCGGCTTGGCGATCCTCGCAAGAGTTGGTGACCCTTCCGCGACAAAGCGGATCGGCGCCGCCATCAACGCGAGAGACAAGTCCATGAGAAAGGCGGGCATGTCTGCGCTCCAACGATGGGCTGTCCCAGGCGGGCTCACCCTCGCCCTCGACACGTTGAAGGCCCCGGAGCTCTACGTCCGTCGGCGCGCGGCGGCTGCCCTCGCGATGTATCCTTCCTCACCGGATGCGTTCAACGCCCTCGCTTCATTGCTGCAAACTGAGGCCAACACCCGGGTCTGTACGCGGGCTCTTGAATCACTCTCAGCGTTTCCAGCAACGCAGGTGGAGCCACTGTTGGTCGAGCGGCTCTCCGCTACCGAGGGGTGCGCGACGGAGCACATCTTCGTCACGCTCGCCGTGGCACGGCGAGTGCTCAGGAAATCTCCTACAGAGCTTCCTAACCTGCGATCGGCGCTCACGGCATTTGCGTCGGGACCGGCGATGTTTGGGGTAAAAGCTGCGGCCATCGTCGCCCTCGGGGACGTCGAGATGGCCAAGAAACTCCAAGCTGTCGACGCCATCGACGCGTTGGGTGAGCTCACCTCCAAGTCGCTTGAGTCGAGCGAGACACGAGCGGCGGCCATCGCCGCCCTTGGTGCTCTCAACACCCAAGAGGCGACGAGTCGTTTGTATCGGGTGCTTGAAGACGCGGAACTCTCACCAACGATAGTCTCGACGACCCTCGTCGCCATCGAAGCGAGCGGCCACGCGGACCAGGAGCGAATGACCGCGCTTGTCCCATTCACCACCGAGCACGAGGCGGCTGAGATTCGAAGTCTCGCGGTGTCGCACCTCGCCCGAAATGCACAGGATGCGACCAGCGCTTCCCGGCTTTTGGCCCTCCGAAGCGACCGCGATCCTGCCGTGATGGAGGCGGCGAACCGCGGCATTCAGCGGGTGTTTGAAGGCGCGGATCTTTCGACATCCTCGGCCATCAACACGCAGCTCAACGCGGTGGATACGCGACATCGACAACTGCAAGAAGCGGAGGCCGCCCGAGCCGCGGTGGTCCTCGCGGACGCCCACCGCGCCCATGCCGACGAAGATCACGGGTTTGAGGCGAAGGACACGGACGAGCTGGGGAAGCCTTCGGAATCCTGGCTTGAGGCAACCGCGAATCCACAACCGCCGGTGGGAGAACCCCCCACCGCACCCGTGGCCGATCGACTCCAACCGTAGCCCCTCCCTTCGAGCTACAAAATCTACGCGGCGAAGACATCCTCTTCGCCGCGTTTTTCGTTGTCTAAAAATCTCCCGAGGGCGTGGCAGTGAGTCGATCCAACACGCGTCGGACCTCGAGCACCCGTGGGTGTGCGGGTTGCCGAAGCGCGGCCGCGTCGAGCAGCCGGCGCGCCTCGTGGGGTCGGTTCAAGTATTTGGCGTACAGCTCTGCGAGCTTGAGGCTGGGCTCGAGCGCGCCAGGAACTTCGATGACCATCAACTCAAGCCAGCGCTGGGCGTCGACAATATCGCCCGTCGCGATGGCCCGGTCGGCCAACTTGCCGAGCGCGAGGGGCGAACGAGCCTCGGCGGCGCAGCGACGCAAGGCTCGTTCGCCAAGCTCTCCCTCCCCTAGCTTTGAAAGCGCCTCTTCCACCCGCAGCATCAAGGGACACAGGTCTTCATGCGGATGCGCGGGCCGCTCAAGCATCTCGCTGGCCTCCGCACGGAGCCCAAACCGAAGCAGCGCCAACGCAGAACCGGTCGCTTCGCTCAACGACATCTCCTCGACGAGCGGGAGCAACGTCGTCATCTCCCGCGCCGCAGGTTCGTCGCCGGACTGATCTGCCCTGGCTACTTGTTGAAGAATCGCGGCGGCACCCCACATATTCGCCTCCCACCAGCCGTCGGGGAGTCTCACCGATTCCACCGCGGGCCCGGTTGCTAATGGAAGAACGTGGCGCGCCGCGACCAGCGGTGCGCGCCCTTCTTGCGTCAACTCTGGCACCAAATTCATCTGTACGTTAAAGACCGGCGCTGGCACGCGGCCGTTGAGTGAGACTCCGCTGCGCGCAAATACCTGAACCGGTCCTGCGCCGGAGGCCTGCCCTCGCCTCGCGAGATGCCGGGCGTACGTCAACATCATCTCGGGATTGCGCGCGAGCTTTCCCGCCTGCCACACAGTGAGCTCGTAGAGCGGACTGATCCCCTGCCGCTCACCTGTGTCCACCTCCACAATCTCGAACCGACACCACCCGGTTTTCTGGGCGGTCAGGAGTCGCCAGCTCGCGAGTTGAGCCCCGCCGTTCCATGCCAGATTCCCACCGACCAACAGCGCGCGGACAGGCGCGATCATGTGAACGAGGAGAAAAACCAGCAACAATCTGCGGCGCCAACCGGAGTCCTGTCCGGGGTCAAGTTCATCGGACACAGCCCGCCTCGACCCTGCCCACGCCGGCGAGAGCCAAGTGCTCAACAGCGCGAGGGAGAGCCAGGGGAAGATTCCGATGTCATAAAAGAACGCCGTCGCCACATGAAACGAGGCGAAGGCCGCCATCGCCCACGGGCGCGTCCGACGGAGGCCAAGCCACACCGGCGCGCCAATCTCGATGACAATGAGCGCCCAGGACGTCGCCACCACGAACGGCCGCGACACCAAGAAGGAGCCGATCCACGGGAGGACGCGCAATCCCCCCGTCCCCATGGCTACGGGGATTCCAGCCGCCCAATCCGCGTCGAGTTTCGACACCCCCGCCCACACGTACACAACCAGCAACAGCGCACGAACCCCGCCCACCCACACGAAGCGGACGCTGCCGCGACGGCGCACGCGCGGCATCAAGCACCACAGCACCAGCAGGTTCAACACCAGGTAGTGATGATTGAGATATAGCGCGCGATCGATGGCGAAGATGTAGCCCCAGCAAACGAGGCTGGCTGTCGCGACCCATCGCGTTCGCCAGCCTGATGCGAGCAGCGCACCGAGTACGACGAGGACGCCGATGACGGTGTTCATCACGGGCACGGACGCTGGAGCCACCCATCCGAGGCCTGGGTATGTGAAGTAAAAGGTCGGCCCCACGAGGTGCGATTGCACCCAGTCGTTCAACACATAACGCAGCGCCTCGACGCTCAGGGCGACGCCGAAGCAGACCCGGAGCACGACGAGCGATGACGCGCTCACGCATTCGTCCATCGCCTGTCCTGCCCGAACCCTCATGTTCATCGTCGCATCCACGGTCCATCATCCTACTCGAATTCCGTCGCCCTCTGGGTGCAGCGCTCGGCGATGACTCTACGGAGAGACACTCCCACGCCCTTTGGTGGCCGAACATCGGCAGAAGGGAACCATCCGTGAAGTCGCGCAGGTTTGACGCTCCACAAAGATCCGTGCATGATTTGGCCGCTCAGTAAAGTCTGACCCTGAAGGCACCCACCATGACCATCCGATTCTTATCCATCCTCACTTGCACAAGCCTCCTTCTGCTCTCCCTCAACGGGTGTGAATCCGACTCAGGTGATGAGTCCACGACCCTCGCAGATGACACGACCTCCTCAAGCAGCGGCGACGGCGACGGCGACGGTGACGGCGACGGCGACGGCGACGGCGATGGCGACGGCGACGGTGACGGTGACGGTGACGGTGACGGTGAAGACTGCACAGGCATCACACCCGACAATTCAGGCGACGCTCTCAGCTCCGACTGCTCCGCGGACGCCAACGATGGCCAGGGCAGCAACGCATGCACCTCGGCCGGCGGCGACTGGTGCGTCCAAGGATCCAACTACGCCCTATGTCTCGACACCGCATTTTGCGAGAGCAGCTGCGAGTGCGCGATCGACCCCAACACAGACCGACAAGGGAGCTGCGTTACGGACTGGCTGATCGATGGCAATATGAATTCCATTGGCACCTGCGTGCTTGAGTGCGACGCGATGAACGACTGTCCCGCGGGCATGACCTGCGGCGGCTTCGGCGGGGGCTACGATATGTGCCTGTGGAGTAAGGAATGCGGCGACGGAATCGTCAACTTCGACGAGACCTGCGAGACAGGCATGATGCAGACCTGTGAGGACCTGGGCTTCGACTCGGGAATGACGACATGTGACATGTGTCAGCTTGACACCTCCACCTGCGCATCGACCTGCGGCAACGGCAACATCACCGCGGGCGAGCAGTGTGAAGGCACGGACTTCAACGGCGAAGACTGCGGGAGCCTCGGCTTCGCGGGCGCCGACGCCATGGACGATACGGACAATGGCGCGCTCGCATGCGGAGCGCCGGCCGCGGCAGACGAGTGCCAGTTCGACACCAGCGGATGCCTGTCGGTATGTGGCAACGGCGTCGCCGAGCCCGACGGCGTCGAGTTTTGTGACGGCACGGACCTCGGCGCGACCATCGGAAACGATGTGATCGGCGCGACCGCCCAGCCTGACGGCGTCGTGGACTGCCGTGACCTCGGCTACTTGGACGCGGGCATGCTCGCGTGCGCCGGCGACTGCACCTACGACGTCGCCGGGTGCAGCGCCAGTTGTGGGAACAACGCCCTCGAGCCAGGCGAAGACTGCGACCTCGCTCAGTTCCCCGACGCAGACATGGACGGCACAAAAGACACCGACTGCGCCGACTACGGACAAGGTACCGGCACGGTCACCTGCGCCACCGACTGCACCTTTGACTTCAGCGCCTGCACGCCGTAGCCCTGAAGCGCGCACGAAATCCGGAGGTCGACGTTCTATTTGCCGTCGGCCTCCGTTTCTTTTTGAGCCCACGATGACCACCCACCCAGCACTCTTCAGGCGACACCTGCCACATCTTGTTCGCGGCGGCGACCGCCCGCTGCAGATCCTGTGCCTCGTGGCCTCGATTACCGCGTGTTCGAAAACTCCCGCGCCTCCCTCCGGTGATGCCGCGGAGACCGAGACGCGAGGTGCGGCAGCGCGGGAGCCCGCAGATACATCCTCGACGCTCCCCTCGAGCCAAGCTACCGCGAAGGCTGGATCCGTTCGATTCGACGACTGCACTGTGTTTCGTGCGGACGAACGCTATACGCAATGGCGCTGCCGCCCACGAGGTCTCTTTTTGTTTCCACCGGACGCGACGCCACTCGTCGACGGCTCGCAGAGCTTCGCCGATGCCTCGGCGCGCACGCTCGCGACCGTATACCGAGAGGGTGAGTGGGAGATGATCAAAAAGGCGCCCCCCGAGTCCACCGAGTCCACGACCGGGAGCCCCTACGTCCATCTCGAGATGAAGTCGCGCAGCCTCGGCAGTCTCGTCACCGCCATCGGCGCGAGGCTCCCGGACAATTCACTCGGATTTTGCGTCTTACCAACCACCATCCCCAACGCTGCTGGCTTGTGCAAAAAAAGCGTCGACGGCCTCCTCTCTGGCCAACGCCCCCCGACGAAGCCTGTCGCGCGACCGTGAAGGCGACGGCGGTAGGGTGAGTTCGTGGGTTCTGTCGCGGGTCCGTGCTAGCGTCTGCGAATGAACTGGGACTCCCTTCGACGTCGCTTCCCCACCCGCTTCTCCACACTCGCCCTCCTGACCGCGCTCGCGCTCCCCGGCTGCGGTGACGGTGACTCAAACGAAGCCGGTGACGACGAGACAGACACGTCGATGACAGGCGACGGCGACGGCGACGGCGACGGCGACGGCGACGGCGACGGCGACGGCGACGGCGACGGCGACATCAACTACGATTGCTCGCAGGTGCAAGACGGCCTGAGCACGATGATCATCGACGGGGTGACCCGTCAGTTCTACTTGGACCTCCCGAGTGACGTCTCTTCAGCAGGACCCTGGCCGGTCATCTTCAATTGGCATGGTCTCGGTGACACCGCCGCGAACATGCGCGGTCTGGTCGCTCCCTATGTCGACGATCCGAGCTATCCGTTCATCGGCGTCACCCCGGAGGACACGGATCTCTTCTTGGAGGTTCCTCTACTCGGCGCTCAAAACTTCGATTGGGACGTATTCGATGTGGCCAACGGCAGCATCGAAGTCGATCTCTTCGACGGCGTGCTCGCCTGCCTCGAACAACAGTACGGTGTCGACGAAGAGCGAGTTCACTCCATGGGCTTCTCCCTCGGTTCCATCCTCAGTGACATGCTCGGCACGATGCGCGGGGACCAGATGGCCTCCATCGCGACCTACTCCGGGGGCTATTGGAGCAACCCCGAAAACGTCGCAGGCCTGATCGGCACCGTCGCCAACTGGCCATTACATCTCACGGACAACAAGTACCCGCAGCTTTTCGTTCACGGAGGCCCCATGGACACCTTTGGCGTCGCCGGTGTCGTTGAGCTCGACTTCTCCGCCTACGCCGTCGCAGATGTGATGTTCTTGAACACCAAAGGCCACGACACGATCCTGTGCGAGCACGCGGGCGGCCACACCGTCCCGTCCTCCATGGGCCCGACCACATTCTTCGAGTTCTTCCGCGATCATCCTCGGGGCACCGTGAGCTCTCCGTACAGCAACGGGCTACCCTCAAGCTACTCCTCGGGATGTAGCTTCTCGGCAAAAAACTAAGACTCCGCGCCGGCGTCTCGTGACGCGAGCACCGCAAACTGTAACCTCGCACGCTGGACTATCTGCATGCCACCTGAAGCGACGAACAATCCGTTGGACGACTCACATGGCCTCACCGTCACACGGGGTCAGATCATCAAGGCCACACTCCGCTTTAATCTCAAACTCGCGCTCGAGGGGGCGAAAGACATCTTCCTCGCTCCCCTGTCGCTTGGTGCCGCTCTCCTCGGACTGGTCCTACCCGCGAGACACGCGGCGGTACCCCTCCAGTTCGTCCTTCGAACCGGAAACCGCTTCGACGACGCCATCGACCTCTACAGGCTCAAGGAGTTGGACAAAGATGCGCCCCGAGCCCTCTTGTCAGCGGAGGACAAAGCAGACCCGGACCCGAGCACGCCGGACGAGGAGCTGTCGTCCTAACCTTCCTGAGTCGGGGCTGCACCTCCACGGGCGCTCTCTTCCCGGTGGTCCAGCTTCAAGGGTCCAAGATCGATCATCGACGTCCGGGTAGAACGGCGGGCGTCGTTGAGTTCCGCCTTGCCCTCCGGCGTATCTAAGTCTAGCTGGTCCTGCAAATCCGAAAGCGCGAGATTTGAGCGATGCCGAAGCTCACGCTTGCGTTCTTCGGTGATCGGTCCCTCGCCCATTAACTCCGTCTCAATCGCTGCGCGTGCATCTGAAAACATCTCCCGGGCCTCTTCAACCGTTGCAGGCCGCGGGAACGCGTCTTCATCACGTTCCGCTGCCTCCCCATCGAAACCGAAACCACCGCCAAGCACACCGGTCAGCGCCTCCATGCCTTCACGGTCTGGCTTGCGAAATTTGGGTGACGCCCCTTTCTCAGAGGTCAACGCCGCCAACCCACCCAACCCACTGTTGTCGTCGCTCGGTTTCCTCGCCCCCGTCTGTTTACGCTTGTCGTCCTCGCCCATACTCGCGTCGGTGTTACCTGCTTGTTCCGCGCCATCTTCCGAGGAGGTGGTGAGCCACCAGCTACCCGCACCGAGCAGTGCCACTGAAAAACCGAGGATGAATCGTTGCGTCGTTCCTGCCATGCAAAGGAGCCTACGATCGAGGTTGCGAGGTTGTCTGTGAAGCGATTGTTTGGCGAATGTAAAAGTGATGATCCCTCGAACCTCGACATCCAAACGGTGCCAAACCTCTGCCCGCTGAATCGGCGACATTCCCGCCTAGATGGCCTGTCTGCGGCCTACGCGGCAGGTTCTGTCCCACGTTGGAAATGGAGGCGCGCTCGGACCGCGCAGCAATAATTTACAATTCCGGCCCGGGTGATTTTATGTGACGTGCGGCTCGTTCTGGACCGAAAATCCGACGATTTCATTCGTCGCTCGAAGACGTCTCCGCACGACAAGACAAGCACTCAACGTGAGGGGGTGCTGACGAAGGCGCACGATGAGACAAATCTACCGGCGCGCCGTCTTGATCGTCCCTACCCACCTGAATACAGACAGTTATCGGGCTGTTTTCGGAACGAAAGCGAGAACACTCGACCCCAAGATTCGTTGCGGCTGTACTTTCAAATCAACCGTCGTGCCGGTCGGTTATTCGTGGTTGATTTTGAGTCATGGCAATCGAGCGAACGAGGAAAACAGCATTGAGCGTTCCACAGGTCTACTCCTAGAGTGCTTGCACACGGTATCGAGACTTAGCTCGGTGCCACGATGACACACAGTAGAAAACGGAGAAGACGATGAAAACGACACATGTAATGACAATTTTTGGAGCTGCTGCATTGATGATGACCGTTGGTTGCGAAGTACCCGGTAAAGTCACGGGCGGTGGATTTATGGACGGTGCCGCCGGCGGTCGCGCAAACCTCGGATTCAACGCCGACCAGTGCGACGAGAGCGTCGCTGCATCCGGGCACGTGAACTTCCACGACAAGAGCGTCGGCGTCAAAGCCAACGGCAACGTCCTCGACGCGGGATTCTGCTCGCCGGTGCTGCTCAGCTCCAATGAAGAGTGCTCTTTTTGCTTCGACGGCGAGTACGAGGTGTTCTTCGCCTACGACTCGACCAACCCCGCGAATCCAGGCGGCGGCGAAGGACTCGCGTGCCTCCGCGATGACGGCGAGGGCGGCGGAGACCTCGACAATGCCTTCGTATACCTCTACTCGGGCGTATACGCGGGATACTTCAACGGCGACACAGGGTGGCAAGGAAATATCCAAGGCCACGATTGCGGCTGATTTTAGTCGCAACGACACACACGGGAGAGGAGCGCTCACGCGCTTCTCTCTTTTTTTTGCCGCAAATACGGACCCAGATCTCGTATGAGCCGGTGTTCGGCCCATGACGTACCGCAAAACGCGAGAGCCACGCCTGCCCCGCACACCTGCGCTGCCTTCATCTTTATTGTCTGGACGACAGGTTTGCTGACAACTACGACCTGGCCATCGGCAAAGGTTGATCTCCGCGATTCCAGCCCTAGGTCCACTGGATTCGACAAGGGTTCGAGGTGTGGCGGTCGAGTCGTACCTGTCCGCAGCCCCGCGCCATACCGACCCGATTTGCGTCGTACGCGGGGTTTTCTGTCCCAGTCTCGGAATCACCTCACCGAAGGAGCTCGCAGCAATCTCATACAATTCCGGGCTGCGGGCCATTGCCCATACACCGTCTAGTCTTGAAACACACCGGAGCCGCCCTTTCACGATCTCAGGTCGTTCGAGCGCGTTATTTCAACGGGTGGCACCACGCCCGGCGTCGACCCTGCACGCGTCCACGAACAGTCGCATCTTCCGCGCCTCAAAGTCGAATCAAAACGCTGTCCCCCGACACTTATGGGCGGACCAAAAGAACGAAAGGTCGCCTACCAACGAACGGCCTCTGCCAGCGTCCTCCTCTCATTTCGACAGTCGTGCTGGTCGGTTGGCCATGTTTCAATCCGGTGCACCGCGACCGAACGGGACCCTGTCGCAACATTGAGTTCCGCACACCCACCTTCTAGAGTCGGATCAACATTAGGATTTTACCTGATGATTCGATGACACACAGATAACACACAGTAGAGAACGGAAATAACGATGAAATCAACACACATATTAACAATCATTGGATCTGCCGCATTGATGATGACCGTTGGCTGCGAAGTCCCCGGCAAAGTGACCGGTGGAGGCTTCATGGACGGCGCCGCAGGCGGCCGCGCGAACCTTGGGTTCAACGCGGATCAGTGCGACGAGAGCGTTGCGGCGAGCGGCCACGTAAACTTCCACGACAAAAGCGTCGGCGTGAAAGCGAACGGCACCGTCCTTGACGCGGGATTTTGCAGTGACACTGACTTCGTAGAGAACAACGGACTGATCGAGATCTGCTCGTTCTGCTTCGCGGGTGAGTACGAGGTGTTCTTCAACTACAACTCCACCAACCCAGCGGTTCCCGGTGGCGGCACCGGGCTCGTCTGCCTGCGTGACGACGGTGAAGGCGGCGGCGACCTAGATAACGCCTTTGTGTACCTCTATGACGGCGTATACGCTGGATACTTCAACGGAGACACAGGCTGGCAAGGGAATATCCAAGGTCACGACTGCGGCTAATCAAGACCACAGCTCGCGAAAAAGAAGGGGTGCCCTCAAGCGCCCCTTCTTTTTGTAGACATTCGGTTATCGCGAACCGCTACGGCGCACACGCCGCTTCGTAATCGACGTTCATTCCTGACCCAGCCGCCTCACACGCGTTGCTGTAGGTCATCCCGTCGCACCCGCAGACGGGATCAAAAATGCTCGGGCAAAAGTCCGGCATCGGGTCACAAACTCCCGGGAGATCTGCGACCAAACACATGCCAACCCCGTAGTTGCAGTATTGATCCGGTGGACACGGAATGCCTGCGAAGCCGCCACAGGTAATACCGTTCATCTGACACGCACCGTCATACTCGACGTTGACGCCCGCGCTTATGGCCTCGCAACTATTGCTATAAGTAGTGCCGTCGCAACCGCAGACTGGATCGAAATTGGTTGGACATGGCGTGTTCGGGATCAGCGCGCAGGTCCCTTGGCCGGCACACATCATGGGGGGGAGCGAGCACCACTGCCCCGTCCCGCAGTCCGCGTTCGTCATGCATCCGTCTCCGTCCCCGTCTCCGTCTCCGTCTCCGTCCCCGTCCCCATCTCCGCAAGGACCGTCGGAGGCAACATTCACCCCGACCGACGCTGCTTCGCAATCGTTACCGTAGGTGACGTCATCACATCCACAGACGGGGAGCCAGATATCGGGACAGCCCTGAGGCTTTGTCTCGCACATGCCAGACCCTCCGCAGAGCCCGACATCGACAGCACAATACTCGTCTGCCGTACATCCGGCGTTCGGGGTGCAGCCATCTCCATCTCCATCTCCATCTCCATCGCCATCGCCATCGCCATCGCCATCGCCATCGCCGTCGCCATCGCCATCGCCATCGCCATCGCCATCGCCATCGCCGTCTCCGTCTCCGTCTCCGTCTCCGTCGCCGTCCCCATCCCCGTTGCCGTCCCCATCCC